>JALUWC010000238.1 GCA_027019885.1 Geoglobus sp. | reverse complement strand
GAATCTTTCTGGTTGGCTTTGCTTTTAGTTACTGGCTTAAGAGGGACAGACTCCTTATAAGCTTCCTTGACAATCTGATAATTCTTGTTGCCTGCGTTGTTCTTATTTTGGCGATTCTGAGCGTTGATTATACAACAGCATCGGTTAAGATACCCTCTGGTAATACTACAATAACCAAACAGATCCCGGCTCTGGAATTAAACAGAGCAAAAATAAAAGATATGTATAACTGGGCTTTTGCGGTCTTTTTTGTTCTCGGTTTTATCTTTGCAAAGTATCTGGCTGATTATGAGAAGCTGTATCTTGCAGTTGTTGATTATTCCAAGCCAATAAAGCTTTATGAGTTACCATACCATCCAAAAGCCAAACTTGTAAGAGATTACGATAACAGACTGACAAAACTGAGCTTTAAAGATGACTTCAGGCAGTTGATTGATTTTGAGCTGAATGGCAAGGATGTAAAGGGAATCCTTGCGATAAAAACAGAAGATATGAAGGATGAAAGCAAGGCTGAATTCAATGCGAGATACAGCCTGATTGCTTTTCTTTCAATGCTGGTTATCAGTGTTATAGCTGGTTATCTGAATGTCTTTAAGATAGATCTGGCTTATTCGATGTTACTCGCTCTGATTGTTGCTGTTGTTTTCAATCTGAGGGCATTGAAGCATCATTTCAGCTTGGAGGTATCCAAGACCAAGCTTGTTGTATGCAGCGAAATCATGAATGAAGACAGCTATACCAAGATGCTCAAAACCGCCCAGATAAAGCAGATTGCCGAGGATTACAACAGACTGCTGAAGGCTTATGTGAAAGAAAAGATCACACAGCCAAGGAAAACCATAAGCGAGCTGCTGAGTGTGATTAGGGAGGTGAAGCAGGTTGAGCAGGATAAAGCTCAAGGAGAATGACAAGATTGAACAGCTCAGGAGGTTTATAGCCTACAGACTTTCGGCCAAGCATGGCTTTGGAACTCTTGTTTTTGATCCTCATGGAGACAGTCTTATTTTCATTCTTGATATTGCCGAGAGGGAGTTTGGAAAGGAAGCAAGGGATGAGCTGTTTGAATTTCTCTCCCCATATCACAAAATGAGGGTGCTTAAAACTCTCCAGCATGAGGGGGTTAAGCAGAAGCTCTGGATGGCTGCCAGTGATCTTGCAGACAGGGAGGATCTGAATGGGCTTTTTGAGGGAGAGGTGGTGGACTTTGAATAACAGGCTCATGCATGCAATTCATTCGGCAATAGAGAATGATGGTTTCCTTTTTATTGGGATCCTTGGAGATAAGGGGCTCGGCAAGACTGTTGCTGGGATGAACATAGCCTATGAGGTTTTGAAGGGCTGGAACTCTGTTCTGAAACATACCATCTTCACAATCAATGACTTCAGCAATCTGCCTTATCGCAACGACTTGGTCAGGCATTCAGATGGCAGGGTGAAGGTTATTCTGTGGGATGACTTTGCTCTCCACACTTCATCTTATGGCTTTAGCAAGCGTGGTGAGAGGGATCTGCTTGTTGATTTCATTGAGGATTTTGAGGTTGTCAGGGAAGAGGTGGCTGTGCTTATTGTAACTGCCGCAACATGGGAGATGATCCCTCCAAAGCTGAGAGATGCAGCTCACATCTTCATCCAGATGACTAAAAGAGGCAAGGGAGAGATATGGGCAAAGCAGAGAGGCTGGCTTTTCCTGAGGAAGGATTACAGGAAGATCGGTGAAATTGAGACGGTAAGGATTCCTGACGACATTTACAGCACCTACAGGGAGATGAAGAGGAAGGCAAAGAGAGTTAAGGAAAAGATGAGCCTGCTTAAGCAGAAGGAGAAGGCTGAAAAGATAGCTGAGGAACTTAGCGAGGAAGACTGGCAGGATGAGGATCTCCTTGTTGCCCTCGGCATCAAGGACATGCACGGGAACTTTACAGAATTTGGCAATATAGTATATAGGGTGTGGGAGGCTGTGGCTAACAAAAGTGAGGCTAACGCCTTCATTCTTGCAGATCTCTTTACAGATGCTGTTTCTCAGCGAAAATTCGAGGCTATACTGAGAAGCTGTGGAGTCAAGGGAAACAAGGATAGTCTCAGACTTGCATACAAGGAGCTGGTTAGATACCTTGAAAGAGCAAGTCTGGAGATGGAGGCATGATTGACTTTCTGAATGCTTCTCCACTTCTCATTCTGCTGGCTCTCGGAGTTATATCATGGCTTACAGGGAGCAAGCCCGTTAAGGTTGCAACTTTGTTATTTTTCTTTGGTTATCCACTAATTCAGGGAAAAACTTACATGCCGGGATTGGATTTCAATCAGATTCTGGATTTCATTCTGAACACTGTTAGTTACTGGCTTAATGAATCTCTCAGTGCTCTGGTTGATTACATTAAACAG
>JALUWC010000237.1 GCA_027019885.1 Geoglobus sp. | reverse complement strand
GCTCAGCCGGCAGAGCGGGTGATTCGTAATCACCAGGTCGGGGGTTCAAATCCCCCTCGGGGCTTGCATGATTTTCAGCATCAGCAGTGATTTGGTGTTTATTAATAGCTGCAGGGGAGTGTTGTCTGAGAATGGCGGTATGTTGCTCTAAACTGAAGTACTGCTTCTATGCGGTCACCCATCCTGTAGGAAAAGATTGCGGACAGGTTGGATCAAGAACGCGGGCTGGAGGGTAAAAGTAATGTATTTAAACAAATACAACAGTTAGTTGGGAATGTGGTGGATACGCTTTGCATGCATAATAAAATAACCAATCGGAGGTTTGAGTATGAACGGCGAAAAGATAACTCTAAAGCAACTTGAAACTCATCTTTTCAAAGCTGCCGACATTTTAAGAGGCAAGATGGATGCCTCAGAGTATAAAGAGTACATTTTCGGCATGCTCTTCTTGAAGCGCGTTTCTGATGTTTTTGAAGTAAAGCGAGAGGAACTTAGGGAGAAGTTCAAAGCTCAGGGGTTTTCTGATAAACAGATAGAGGAGCTTCTTGAAGACCCCACCTCATACGGTGAAACCTTCTTTGTCCCTGAAAGAGCGAGATGGAAAAATATTCTAAAGTTAAAAGAAGATGTGGGGAATTATTTGAATAAAGCCCTTGGAGCTATTGAGGAAGTCAATCCAGAGCTTGACGGAGTGTTAAAACACATAGACTTTAATGCAGTGAAAGGAAAAACCCGGCTTAAAGACCAGCAGCTTGTTGACCTAATCCACCATTTTAACAAATACAGATTGACAAATGAGGATTTTGAGTTTCCCGACCTGCTGGGTGCTGCCTATGAGTACCTGATAAAGCAGTTTGCAGACTCCGCAGGTAAGAAGGGCGGCGAGTTCTACACCCCCTCCCATGTTGTAAGGCTGATGGTGAGGCTTGTGAAGCCTCAGGAGGGGATGACAGTTTATGACCCGACCTGCGGCTCTGGAGGCTTTCTGATACAGGCAAGGCAGTACGTGGAAGAGCAGGGGCAGAATCCCAGGAATTTAGCCCTCTACGGGCAGGAGTTAAATGGTGTTACTTGGTCTATCTGCAAGATGAACATGATTCTGCACGATATTCCGGATGCTCACATAGAGAATGAGGATACCCTCACCACCCCAATGTTCCTTGAGAACGGCTATATAAAGAGGTTTGACAGGGTTCTGGCAAATCCTCCCTTCTCCCAGAACTACACCAGGGCAAATATGCAGTATCCCGAGAGGTTCAAGTACGGCTTCACGCCTGAGAACGGCAAAAAAGCTGACCTGATGTTTTTGCAGCACATGATAGCAAGCCTTAAGGATGATGGTATTATGGCGACAGTGATGCCTCACGGGGTGCTGTTCAGGGGTGGGCAGGAGAAGGTTATCAGGGAGGGTATTGTGAGGGACGACTTAATAGAAGCTATAATAGGCTTGCCCCCCAAGCTCTTCTACAACACAGGCATACCTGCCTGCATCATTGTGATTAACAAAAATAAGCCTCCCCACCTGAAGAACAAGATTCTGTTTATAAATGCAGATAGGGAGTATGGTGAGGGCAGAAATCAGAACTATCTCAGACCGGAGGATATTGAGAAGATTGTTACAGTATATGAGGAGAAAAGGGAGATTCCAGGGTATTCCAGGCTGGTGGACATTAATGAGATTGAGGAGAACGACTTTAACCTGAACATAAGGCGGTATGTGGACAACTCCCCGGAGCCTGAGATTGAGGATGTTCACGCTCACTTGGTTGGTGGAGTGCCAAAGAGGGAGGTGGAGCTTTACAGGGGGCAGATGGAGAAGTTTAGAATCAGCCCTGAGATTTTGCTGAGGGATGTAGGTAATGGGTATTTTGAGTTTAAGGAGATAGAGGACAAGAGCAGGATAAGGGAGATTGTTGAAGGCAATGAGAACCTCAAGAGCGTTGTATCAGAGCACTTTGAGAGGTTGGAGCAGTGGTGGGAGGAGGTGAAGCAGGAAATAGAGGGCTTCTATGGAAACAACAACCTCTGGGACTTCAGAAACAGAGCAATGAGGAGCTTAAAGCAGAAGCTCCTGCCTCTTGGCGTGCTTGACGAGTTCAAGGTGGCTGGGGTTTTTGTTAACTGGTGGGAGGAGCTGAGGTATGACTTCAAGACTATAGTCTCCTCAGGCTGGAGTAAGAGGCTGATTGAGGACGAGAGAATTAAAAACAGGTTCTTCTCTCAGGAGCTGGAGGAGATTGAGGGGCTGGAGAGTAGGGTTGCGGAGGTTGAAGGTGAGCTCAACGAGCTTCTGGAAGAGGTAGAGGACTGGGATGATGAGGAGAACGGCAGAAAGACAGCCAGTAAGGTGAAGAGGCACCTCAAGGAGGTTGTGAGAGACCTGAGAGCG
>JALUWC010000236.1 GCA_027019885.1 Geoglobus sp. | reverse complement strand
GCTGATTTTTCTACTGAACCTGAATCCAGTTCCAGCCATAATCTCAATAATCATTTCATCACTCTTTGACGGAAGAAAATGGGAGGACAATTTCACAGTACCTCTATCTTCAGCTTTATCGTACTGGATACTGGGAATTTTCATTGGGTAGTTCATCGTTCATAGCTGTCACATTTTATCTGATATCAGGGCCATTTACTTTCAGGATATGACGTCCAGCCGGAGCCACTGGAGTTGCCCCATATAACCTTTACAACCTGTGTTGAAGCTGCATGTGCCTCATTGCCACCATAAACGCTCCCACCGTAGTCTGATGCATAGGTGAGCTTCACTCCTCTGTGACACAGCTCGCATGTGAAATTCGTGTGGTACGGGTTGTTTTTGAGCTCTTCATACACATCAGCGTGACATTTTCTGCAGGGGATCTGGTTACCCTCCCCAGATATACTGTACCATTCGTGCTGTCCATAGAAAATAGAAACAGTCTCGGGCAGAATTACCACACCAACAGAAATCAACACTATAAATAAGAGCAGAAGTTTAATCACAATTCTCACCCGAGGGAGTTGTCTACAACGAATTATAAATTTTTCTAAATAAGTTTATTGAAGCTAAAGACTTCAAGTGGTATTTTGGTGATGCGGAATTATAACCGACCGACCACCACTGCCACCCTTTGATAATTCTGAGCAGCAAGCCAATCAATCTCTTTAAATCAGAATTTCATAAGATGGCATGCAAGATATATTATGAATCAGCCAGGATCGCTCTTTTGACTGAGCGACATAGACATTGTAATCGTATCGAATGAGTTTGAAAGCAGATAAAGAAACTGAAAGTTCAGGACATTCTCTTCGAAAAGTGCCTCAAAACCCCGTTTGAGTCCAATTTTCTGACGGGAAAAGCTTTGAGAGTTCTACAGGAGATTCACAGGTGAAGAAACAGAGAAGGTTGATTAACCAGATCAAATTCTGACCATTTCCAGAAAGTCAGGTCTTTTGAATTCTTCATTTACAAACTGTCAACTTAAATGCCACAATTTTGAACGTTCACATGGCAGAGACCCTCTAAAATTTGTGAAGCGCAATCCATTGTTCAGTATCCTTACAATTCATCTGCATGAATCCAAAAGGAGGTTTGTGTATTCATATTTTAAACCTCAGCAGAGCAGCTATTCCTCCAAGAGCCATCAGCTGTTTCCCCGGCTCGAACTCACTGCTCATTATCACAACCCTCGCCCCCATATTCTCCGCATTCCTCAGAAAGCTGTCGATGTCCCACTTCTCCCTCTCCTGCCTTAAAAACTCGTCCGCCACAAGCATAACCTCAACCGCCCCGTACTCCATGGCCTTCCTTACCTCCTCGAGCCCATATGCCGCATTCCCTCCCTTTGCTATCTCTTCAAGCAATCTGTCCATGAACTCTGCATCCCTCTTTATCTTCAGCTTTCCAGCAATCCTGTCGACAACCCCTCTCTTGAGCACCTCTATGAAACCCCTGACCCCTATGGAGGATGTGTCGGCCATTATCGCCTTTCTGGCCGTCTGCTCGTCCTTCTCCTTGAGAAACTCATAGAAGTCATTTTTTGTGAATCCCGGACCTGCAATCACGAGGTACGCGAATTCATAGTTCTTCAAGACAGAATAAACCTCGCCGAAGAACTCTCTCCTGCTGTTGCCTCTATCTTTGCCGTAGCTGCCCTTTACCACGGCAACCTCATCAACACCCCACTGCCTCAGAATACCGAGTGATGCTTCACCTTCCTCGATCGTCAGTATGAGTACTTCCGGTCTGTTCGAGCTTTCAACGGCCATTTTAATCCTCTCAAGCTGCTCTTCATTCCACCTCTCCTTTATTATGCTCAGCTCCTTTCCATCAGTTATGCTGAGCGTGTGGTATCCAGAGTCCTCCACCCCTGCAACTATTCTGCCAGTAATCCTGAGCCTGTTGGCAAACTTGTGAAACTCCACCCTGTCCACCTTCACACCAAGTCTCACGGTAATCATCTGCTTGTCACTCCTCAGCTTGTCGCTGCTCTCGCTCGCCCTTTTCGTGAGAGAGAATACTATGTCCCCGGGCTGGATTATGTACTTGAGGTGCCAGAGATCTTCTATGGACTCGGGAATGAGCTTTATCTCCCCTTCCTCACCCTTCAGCCTTTCTTCCACGACCTTCATGGAGCTTCCTCCTGAAATACTCCAGCGGATGCCTGATCTTGCACTCATCAACGCAGTTGTGGTATGTTTTCATGGTGGAGCATGAAGGCACGTCATATTCCTTTCCCGCACCTTTCTGACCAGCGATGTGCTCAATCTGGTATCTTGCCTTCTCTTCATCAAAGTCCGGAGCGCTTTTGAATAGTCCCATCACCTCATCAATGCTGTATCCAA
>JALUWC010000235.1 GCA_027019885.1 Geoglobus sp. | reverse complement strand
TAAACACGTTTCGAGTGCTTCGCTATTATTTTTTGCTTTAAACAAACACACATACATTTTTATCCTTGGTGAGGTTCTTCGCGGCATGCTCAGGTGTAGTAGGTAGAGCGCTACATCAGCAATTAAGAAAGGCAAGCGCCGCGGAGCGGCACAAGCCGCGCGCGCGAAAAATTTCACACTTTTACGGTGCTCTCTCGGGTAAGTTGCTTTATAGTACATTTCAGTATAAGAGTTATGGGGGGTATTGATCCTGGTTGGATAGGCTTCAAGCGCCCCACTTGGTCGCGGTGGTGTCTCTACAACTCGGATGTCTGGTGTGGCAAGGTTGGTAGACCACACATCCGCAACTGCTGGGATTGTGAGCATTCTTCATAGCCTCCCTTCTGTTCTAAGCATACCCTCTACTTTAGCCTTTACTGTTCTTGCACGAGTGTAACCTACCCCAAAGTCTGCCTGAATTTGCTTTGTGTCGATATAAGTCCTTTTACCCCATACCTTGAGGTACTTATCAACGTTCTGGTAAACCTGACTAACAATCTCATCAATGTTAATTCTCTTTCGCCTCTTTTCCTTCTCGCCTTCAAGCTCATCTATAATCTCATCGATATATCTGATTGTTTCCTGCCTTGCCATCTCCTCATATTCTTTGAATTCTTTCTCAGGTAGTAGCTTGGGATGGTATTGCGGAAATGTATCTATAAAAGCAAAGCTCGGCAGAGAGGTTAAGCGTCTATAAAGGTCTTTTTCACTCCTCACGTTCTTAAAAGTGTTTTTCGTCAGACCAAACCGATTTCCATCCATAATATAATTACGAGCCTGAAAGACCATTACTTTACCCCGCTTAAATACATGCATCCAAACAGCGGCGCGCTCATTAGCAAGCCACTTAAACAGTCTATGCAGTTCTCCAACATTAATAATTATACACTTATTTAATTTACGACTCTCTGAAAGTACGTTTTCGAGATATTTAACGGGTCTCTGCATAAAATCTGTTGTTTTACCGAGTCTCTTTCCTTCATCAGGTAATATTACCCTTATTCTTCTGTTTCTTAAGAGCTTAAAGAATGTTATTATATCATAGCACATGTGCTTCTTAAATGTGAAAGGCGCCCAAATTGCCCTTGCGAGCATCATTGAGAGAGTTGTTTTGCCAGAGCCATAAACACCCGTAACTACAATTATCACGTCGCCGTTTAACTCAAAAATTATCCTTCTGATTTGGGGCACTACCTGCTTAAGCAGCTTCTCCATAACTACTCACCGTAAAACTCTTTTATCAGGTCAAAGCCCCTTTCGCTCTGCTTAGGCATATCGAACCATCTGTAAGAGCTGATCAATTCCTCTATCTCTTCGAGAATCTCTTTAAGTGCCTTTACTTTCTCCTTAATTTTTAGATCAGAATCATCCTCTATTGCTTCTAACCGTTTCTTGAGGTCTTTAATTTTATTTTTATCTTCCTGTTTAATGTCTTTACTTTTAATCATTCCGAGCAAAGAATCTATCGATTCAAGAAACCTCTTATATGCTATCTCAGAATTTGAAAGGCTGGCGGTTTCTTTCTTTTCGAGCGCTTTGAGGTATTTCTCTTTGATTGATGCAAGAAAGCTTAGCGCAACGTTTTCTATCACCAAGCCGTCTATTTGCGATGTGTTCATATTGTCCCTTCCTCCATCAAAATTGCTATTCCCATGTCGTTTGTGATCACCTCGAACAGCTCCCTTGCCTTGTTGATGTCTCTGCCTACCTGCTGTGCAAGCTTCTCTGCCTTTTCGACGCCCTCCTCGCTCATGAACCTCTTCGCAAAGGAGTAAAACCAGAGTACTTTCTGTATATGTGCGAGAAGCTTGCTGCCTGATGAGAAATCGTCTAACGACTTGATTATATCCTCGCTTAGCTCTATCAGAGCCTTTGCAACAGTTTTCTTGTATTCGTATTTCATATTTCCTGAGCCTCCCACGCTTTAGCTGTAATATATGCGCCGAAAAGCAGGCTGATTGAAACCACCGCGATTAGCATTCCTTCACTGTATGGCTGCCCCGTACTGAGTAGGATTTTCAACTTCATGTGCTGTGGCACTATAACCTCATATGCCAGCCACATTGCATAGAACCAAACCCATATAGCCACCACACCAGCCGTACCATAGAGGACGGCTTTCACAAATCTTTTCAGCGTCATCGCCTCTTCCTCCTCCGCCTCTTTTTAGGTCTACTTCCGAATATCACAGCTTTAACTTTTCGCGGGTCTACGCCGTAGCGCCAGACATCTTTAACCTTGTGTTTCTTGCCGCCGAGTAGGTTTAAGCCAAACTTCTTTAATTCTGATGCCGTGCTCCCATCTGGGGTCTTGGTTCTCCGCGGAGGTTTGCCCGGTTTCCCTGGTGGTCGGGG
>JALUWC010000234.1 GCA_027019885.1 Geoglobus sp. | reverse complement strand
TGTGCCCGGAAGCTGTCCGGGAGCTTCAACAATCTTCAGGCCGAAGCTTGAAATAAAGCAGTGCCCCCATTGCGGGAGCGAGATTGAGAGATGGACAGATGAGATAAAGGTTGTCTGTGAGAACTGCGGGAAGGAGGTTATATTTGACATTGACAGTTGTGTCCAGTGGTGTGATTACGCTGAAAAATGCCTCGGAGACAAGTATGAGGAAGTAATGCGAACACTGAAAGAACTGGATGAAAAAAAGATGAAGCTTAACTTCTCAAAGTACATAAAACTTGAGAGCTGAATCAAAGCTCTCTTTCAATCATTTTGTGGTAATCGTCAACGCTCATCAAATTCCCGCATGCCCAGCTTACCACTTCTGAGAGAGCAGGATGGATATGGATTGCATGGAGAATCGCATGGAACGGTGCATTCAGAGACATAACTGTTGCAACTTCCTGAATTAGTATTGATGCAGATTTTCCTGCGATATGTGCACCGACTACTCTTTCTGACTCTTTATGAACAATTATCTTTGCAAAGCCCTTTGCATTCAGCCCCTGACCCTTGCCTGTTGATTTCATTTCCTCAAATCCAATCAGTATGTTCTCCCTTCCATATTTCCCTATTGCCTGATCTTCCCTCAGCCCGACACTTGCAACCTCTGGATGGCAGAATACAGCATGGGGAATCGCTGAGTAGTTCATCCTTACTTCAGCATTATGAAATGCGTTCATGTAAGCCACTACCGCCTCTCTGTTTGCCACGTGCCTGAACATGTACTTCCCATTTGCATCACCTATGGCATACACTCCTTTAACGTTTGTTTCAAGGTAATCGTTGACCTTTATCCATCCCCTCTCATCTGTCTCAATTCCTCCCTTCTCAGGCTGGAGAACGTCTGAATTTGGCACCCTTCCAACAGCAACGAGAATTTCCTCTCCTTCAATGACCTTTTTCCCAGCATCTCCTTTCGCATGCACGGTCTTTTTTTCTCCTTTTTCCTCAACTCTCACAACTCTGTGGGAGGTGAGAATTTCTGCATGCCTTGAAAGCTCCTGATGAACGAGCCTTGAAATCTCAGGTTCCTCGTTTGAGAGAATTCTTGGAAGCATCTCAATGATCACAACATCGCATCCTGCCCTTGCAAAGAAATCTCCATATTCGAGGGCTATGTAACCACCGCCTATGATCACAAGGCTTTCAGGCATATCCTCAAGGTAAAGAAGAGAGTCGCTTGTGAGATATCCTGAATTCCTTAGCCCATCAATCTTCGGAACCATGAGTCTTGATCCCGATCCAATAAAGATCTTTTCTGATCTGATTTCCTTTCCATCAACCTCAAGAGTGTGGGGAGAGATGAATTTTGCCGGAGCCTTGAAGTAATCCATTCTGTCCAGCTCTTTTAGAGATCTCTCAATCATCTCGCTTTCAGAATCCACCTTATTTCTCATCCTTTCCATTATTTTTCTGAAATAAACTCCTTTTACTTCAGCATCAATAAATTCAGACAGATTTTCAAGATCGTAGAGGACCTCAGCAGGCGAGATTATGAGCTTTGATGGTATGCATCCTTTTGTCAGGCATATGCCTCCAGCCATGTCCTTGTCAATAACCGCAATTCTTGAATCAGGATTGTCTCTCAAAAGCCTCTCTGCTATAATCATGCCCGAGCCTGTTCCTATCACAATTGCATCGTATTTGCTCATGGAAAAGAACTGGTGTTTACCAATAAATCAGTTTGGGGGGATTAGTCTTATAAATGTCCTGTCAGTCATTTACCATGGATTCCCTTAAACTTGCCGAAAATGATCTGTTCAGAAAGCACATGGATGCTGAGGTTCTTGAGGTAAAGAATGGGCATGCAAGGGTGAAGTGCAGAATTAAAAGAGAATTTCTCAATTTCCATGGAACTGCCCATGGAGCGGTTATAATGGCTCTCGCTGATTTTGCATTTGCACTGGCTGTGAACTCAGATGGCATGAAAAGATCTGCGGTAAGCATAAAGGCTGATTTCCTGAAACCTGTATTTGAAGGAGATGAAATTGTTGGAGAGGCTGAGATAACAGGGGGTGGAAAAAGACTTGTTTTCTGCGAACTGAGGGTTTACAAAAATGGAGAGGTAATCGCAAAGGGAGATGCCATAGCCTACGGAAAAGAAAAGTGGGAAGATCAGCCCTGAGGTCCAGCCTTTTTCATCTCCTCATCCTTCAGCACTCTCCTCAGTATCTTGCCAACAGCCGACTTCGGCAGTTCATCCACAAACTCAATCTGCCTTGGAACCTTGTAGGCTGCAAGCCTCTCCCTGCAGAAGCTCTCGATCTCCTTCCAATCCACTCTGCCTTTATAATCATCCCTCAGCACAATAAAAGCCTTTACAGTCTCACCCCTGTATCTGTCAGGAACACC
>JALUWC010000233.1 GCA_027019885.1 Geoglobus sp. | reverse complement strand
TTTTTACACCAAAATTTATAGATTTTAAGGCATATCAGGCATCTGATGCATTGATTTATTACGGTAAAAAAACAGACAGTGGTAATGCATTCTCTGAATATATGATAACAGGTGATTTTGCCTGAGTTAACTGCATAAAGATGACAAGTAGAAACTTCAGAGAATTTTTTTTGGCTTTGACAAGGTGGCATGAGTGGAACTTTATTGTTCCCCTTGTGCTGGTTCCTGTCTTCTACATCTTTATATCTGGCAGCAATGCAGTGCATCCATTGTTGTTTTCAATAACAACCTTCTGGTCATTTTCTTGCTGTGCGGTCTTTACCTTTTTAATTAATGATTTCAGTGACAGAGAAGTCGATCTAAAGGCACATAAGGTAAAACCAACTGCATCCTTATCAAAAGTAGTGATATTAAGTATATTGTTGTTCACCATCATTGGCGGAATAGCCCCGATATTTTTCCTTGCAAATTTTATAATAGCTGATGCTACTCCAATCTATTTACTGCTTCTATGCTATGTCATAGGATATCTATATTCAATGCCCCCTGTCAGGTTAAAGGAACGAGCAGCCCTTGGTGTATTTGCAGCAAACCTTCTACCGTCTATTTTCTTAACTGGCGTTATCCTACTTGTAACGTCTTTTGATATCGCTCTTATGCTCTTTTTTATAAAGCTTTACCTGTTTAATGTAAGAAAGCTTATTCAGCATCAGCTTGTCGATTTTTTCAATGATAAGAGAACCAATGTATCCACAATTGTGCATAACCTGGGCATTGGAAGAGTAAATTTTTTACTTTATAAAATACTTATGCCAATAGAATTGCTGATTTCAACTGCTATTCTAATAGTGATTTCTGCCATGAATATTAAGCTGATGTTATTGCTCCTTGGGTTTGGTTTTATATTAGTTGTTCACTGGTCATTAATGAAAAGATATAATATAATTAATATCTCGCCAGTTGAGTCATATATGGATGATTACTTTTCCCTCTTTTTGCCTTTTGCCTTATTGTTCCTCCTCATAGAGAGAGACCTTAAAAATGTTTTGCTATTGGTGATGTACATTTTAATTGTCAGAAGGGAGGTGTGGCAGAAATATATTGATGATATAATTATTTTGAAAGACCACTTCTCGCTTAGAAGGCCAGATTCAATAAAAACCCCTCCTTATGATAAAGAGACCATAAAGAGGATTCTTGAAAAATTGCCGCAGAATATTATGATAAGAAAGGATATTGAAAAATACCAGTCGTACCACTTTACGGACCTTGATTTATTCTGGCATATAAAGGTCGAAAACAAGAAAATGTATGCTTCCTATATCCCCTTTTCCAAGAGCGAATACATGCTCAAGATGAAATTTATTAATTTTCATGATGTAATGGTGGGAAAGACAAATCCTGTGAAATTGCAATATGCAGGAGAGGTTGAGATCGTTGGGGCCCCAAGCAACCCTCTCCAATCTCTTGATTTTATAAGGTATTTAAGCCTGGCATACAAAAAGACATTGCACAGCTTTAGCTGATAATTATATTGATATTAATCAGGAAAGAGATGAATTTTTATATAGGATTTGAGATAACAATTTTAGTGTTTGTGTTATTGCTGCAGGTCTCAAAACTGAGCAAGATCAGATTGTTTCTAAAGGAGAGAAAGAAACGAATCCCATGTTTTTCGAGATACCCCTCTGTTTCAATTATTATTCCCTGCAAGGGTATAGATGAAAGGCTTGAGGAAAATCTCAATGCAGTTATGTGTCAGGACTATCCTGATTATTCTGTTGTTTTTGTAACTGCAGAGAAGGATGATCCAGTCTATCCAGTATTATCTGCCTTCTGCGAGAGAAGAAAAAATACAAAATTGCTTGTTGCCGGGATAAATCCGCAAAGGGGGCAGAAGGTAAACAACCTGTTATATGCATTGCATGACCCCATTGTCCAAAAAGCTGAAATCATAGCTTTTATGGATTCTGACTGCCAGCCAAAACCTACATGGCTCAGGGAGATTGTATATCCACTCTTAGACCATGATGTTGGTATTACAACAGGTTCTCAGTGGTATATCCCTCATAGTAGAAATATTGTCTCATGGCTGAGGGCGATGATAGGAAATATCGGGGGAGTTCCCAAGTATTTATCTGAAAAGATGGTATGTGGAGCAGCCATGGCGATAAGGAGAGAAACGATTGAGAAGATAGATATAGAAAAGATATGGTCAATGGCCATAAGTGATGACCTGTCGCTCGCACGGGAGATTCTAAAGATGGGATTAGAGATAAGGTTCATACCAGAATGCCTCTGCTATGACTACAGTGATATCACTCTTCGTGATTTCTTTCAGTGGTTATGGCGGGAAGTTATAATATTAAAAGTTTATGCACCGCATGTCTGGAAAACCGTTTTTGTATTTATCTTGCCCTATCTCATGGTTCCTGTTGGCATATCCTTATTAATTTTGTCAGTTTTTTATCGCCATTTGTTTATTCATGGAATGATAATTTCAGCTCTTATCCCAATTCTTACTATTGGGGGTATTATAACAGCATTATATTTTAATGATAAACGTACTGCTTTATGGGCAATATCCGGAGCTGTTGTTGGAGGCTTTTTATCAAGTATTACAGTCTTATTTTCAATATTCGGTAAAACGATTACATGGAGAGGAATTAAATATAAGCTGATTTCGAATGATAAGTTTTTTGTACTAAAGGAGGATTAAGTATGGGAATACATATGGATACTGAAGAAATCATCAATCTTAATAATTTTTCTGAAGAATATGACAGAAATACGAATATTGATAATGATATAGAAAAGGTTATAAAACTATATCCTGCAAAGGTAACATCCTACTTGAGAGAGCTTATTATAAGATATCCATCTACTGTGGGCAGGCAGTTTCTCCCGTCTCCAGAGGAATTAACTTCTAATGGAACAGATGAACCATTTGAGAGCGGAAAACACTGTGCAGGTGTACACGGACTTGAAAGGGTATATAGAGACAGGGTGATCATTATTCCAGTATTTGATTGCCCGGCTTATTGCCGTTTTTGTTTTAGAAAGTCAAGGGTTCAGAGATCAAAGAGACCGATGGATGAGAACGATATTAAAAAGGCCGTTGAATATATCTCAAATAATCCCGAAATCAGAGGGGTATTAATTACAGGTGGAGATCCTTTTCTTGATTTGGACAGACTGGATTTTCTCTTAACCTCATTAATGTCTATTGACCATATCTATGATATAAGGATTGGGACAAGAAGTCTGCTTTATAGGCCGCATATCTTTACGGACGAACTCATAGAAAGGTTGAACAGATTTAACGTGCCAGATTATGTTAACCCGACAAAGAGCAAGTCATTAGCAATTAATGTGCATTTCAATCATCCAGACGAATTGACTCCAGAAGCAATAAGGACATGTCATAAATTTGTTTCTAAGGGTATAATCCTGCGCAACCAGACTGTCCTCCTTAAAGGGATAAATGATGATCCGGACACTATTATTACCCTCTTCAGTATCTTGATTAGAAACAGGATAATCCCATATTATCTTAATCACTGTATGCCTGTGGTTGGTTCTGATCACTTCCGTACCTCAGTAGCACGGGGTATTGAAATAATGGAGGAACTTTTCAAGCTATCTTCTACATTATGTCCCAATTATGTGTTTGCTACAGAGGTTGGGAAGGTGCATGTGATTAATAAGGAAGTATTGGATTATGATTACAAAGGAGATCAAAAATTTATCAGAACGAGGATGGTTTATAATCCTGATGAGTTTTTTAGATACACAAACCAGAATTCTCTGCCCGGAAGGCATTATATTGATGAGCATGGATGCATCATAGGGTATTATCGAGATGGAAACGATTAAATTAATTGAATCTATACATCAAAAAATAATGTCACAATATACAAGAACTCATAAAGATTCAGGGAGGCTTTACTCCAAAGGGATACGGTATTTCCCAGATGGCAATACCAGGAGTGCAGCTCATTTCCCCCCATTTGCACCTTATATGACTCATGGAAAGGGCTGCTATGTTTACGATGAAGATAATAAGCGGTATCTGGATTTTTTAAATAATTATGGTTCACTTATTCTCGGGCATTGTCATCCAAAAGTAGTAACTGAAATGAGCCGCCAGCTGACGAGGGGTACGGTATTCGGTGCACCTACTGCAAATCAAATAAGGCTTGCAGGCTTGATATGTAAACGTATGCCTTCTATTGAAAAGATTAGATTTACTAATTCTGGTACAGAAGCCGCCATGTATGCTGTCAGACTTGCAAGGGCATTTACAAAAAGGGAAAAGATAATTAAGATCATTGATGGATATCATGGAACATATGATGATGTGATATATAATGGCGAAAAAAGAGTCACACCCCATGGTCTCACGGGGGAGACAGCAAAAAATGTCATACTCGTTCCATATAATTCTGCAGAGTTAGTCGAAAAGATTATATCAAGGCATAAAAAGCAGATTGCATGTCTTATAGTAGAGCCAATGCTGGGTGCAGGGGGAATGATACCAGCGCAGAGTGACTATTTGCAAAGGTTAAGAGAACTGACGAGTGCAAATAATATTATTCTAATATTCGATGAGGTCTTGACCTTCAGACTTGCATTAGGTGGGGCGCAGGAATTATTTGGCATAAGGCCTGATTTGACCATACTCGGTAAGATGATTGGAGGCGGTTTCCCGATTGGAGCGGTTGGAGGGCGTAGTGATATAATGCAACTCCTGTCCGAGGAAAAAAAAGGAGTGTTTCACTCAGGTACATTTAATGGTAATGAGGCCTCTATGGTTTGTGGATATATTACTCTTAAAGAACTCACTAAGAAAAATATCCAGCGTCTAAATGCTTTAGGTGATACTTTAAGAAGGCAGCTTTTTGAAATTATGGGAAGATACTTAAGAGGCATTAAAATTACAGGTGCGGGATCTTTTTGTCAAATCCATTTTAATGTAGACAGCTCTTTTAAAAGAAAACAGACACATTTCTTTGAAAGATTAACACCCCTCTTTCATATAATGCTTCTCAATAAGGGTGTTTTTCTATCAAAACGATGTGCGTTTTTTCTCTCAATTCCGATGACAGAAAGACATATAAATTATGCAGTTCAGAAAGTTGCTGATGTACTTGAAGAATTAAAATATATAACCAGAAAGGCAGATATTAAGCTGAAATGAGGGTATTTATAGCATTAATAATTTGTTCAATAATATTTCTTGGCGTTGTTCCTCCAGGGATGGCCGAACTCACCGGAAGAGAGATTGTAGAAAAGACGGATGAGATCTTAAGGGGAAATGCCACCAACAGGGCATTTGTAGAGATGACAGTAATTAGACCTAAATGGAAAAGGACAATAAGGTTGAAAACATGGAGTGAGAAGCTCGAGAAGACAATGGTTCGCATAGTCTATCCATCTAAAGAACAGGGGATAGGGACGCTAAAAGTTGGTAAAGAGGTATGGACATACATCCCTGATGTGGAGAGGATAATTAAGATAGCACCCTCAATGATGGCACAGCCATGGATGGGCAGTGACTTTACCTATGAAGATATTGTCCGTACTGATACGATAATCATGGATTATGAACATAGATTAGTAGATAAAACAAAAATTAAAGGTCAGGAGGTGTATATAATAGAGTCCATACCTAAACCAGAGGCACCTGTGGTCTGGGGCAAGCTGAGATTGATAATTAGGGCCAAAGACTTTATCCCCATTCGCCAGGAATATTATGATGAATCAGGGAAACTCATCCGTGTACTTAGTTATTCTAATATTAAAAATCTTGGCGGGAGAAAATTCCCGGCCCGTCTTGAGATGAGACCATTGGTTAATAAAGACGGCTTAACGGTAATTAGATACTTAGATATAGCATTCGATAAACCTATCAATAAGAGAATTTATACATTACAAAACTTAAAGAGTGGTAAATATGAACATTATTAATACCATTGGTATACTATCAAAGATCGCAATAAGAAATGTCTTTAGAAATAAGAGAAGGTCTTTTATTACCAGTGCTGCTATAGCCTTTGGGCTTGCCATACTCATACACCTGAACGGGTTTAATGATGGTTTTAACGAGCAGATGATAAATAATGTCGTTAGATTACAGACGGGGCATATCCAGATATCTGAAGCTGAATTTCATCAGGAGATAGATACAGCAAAGTTTATATCTGAACCTGACAGAATTATCGAAGATATCTATTCGGCAAACCTGACTCCTTATGTCAAAGCTGTAACAAAGAGAGTAATGTTCCAAGCATTAATAAGCAGCACAAGAAATTCGGCAGGTGCCATGGTAGTAGGTATTTCTCCGAAAGAGGAAAGGCAGGTATCCGTTCTTGAACGCACCATTGTCAAAGGAGGATATCTTAAAGAGGCAGACAGCCCTTCCATACTGATAGGTGAAAGGCTCGCAAAAAATCTCTCAGTTGATCTCGGAGACAAGATCGTCTTATTAACTCAGGCATATGACGGCTCGATGGGGGCGAGGGCACTACGTATTAGAGGAATTTTTAGGACAGGTATCCCTGAGATTGACCGCTCAACAGTATATATCCCATTAAATACAGCCCAGAAAATAGCAGGTTATGAGTCTGAGGTATCAGTGATAGTTGTGTTGCTCCAAAAGTCTCAATATCTTGAAAGTATTTATCGCTCCCTATCGCTGTCATTGAAAGATAGGGGACTTGAGATATTGACATGGAAGGACCTTGCCCCTGATATGGTGGAAATAATTCGTATAAATAAGGTCAATATATATATTGTAATGGGCATTGTCTTTA
Source organism: Geoglobus sp. (assembly GCA_027019885.1). Lineage (GTDB taxonomy): Archaea > Halobacteriota > Archaeoglobi > Archaeoglobales > Archaeoglobaceae > Geoglobus. The sequence goes on along the minus strand of JALUWC010000233.1, from coordinate 3,972 downwards.
CTCTTGTTGCCATGGGCATTTTAAACACCATGCTAATGAGTGTTTTTGAGAGGTTCAGGGAAATAGGAATAATCATGACTATTGGGATGAGGGATAGGCAGATTGTCTTAATGATACTGTTAGAGTCATTTTTCCTTGCAGCAATAGCTGGTAGTATTGGTGTCATAATTGGATTGGGCGATATATGGTATCTGAGTAAATATGGGTTTGATTTTTCGCAGTTTTCCCATGGGATCGGGAGATTCCTTGGCATAAATACCATTATATATTCGATGTTTACATGGAAGGGAATACTGATACCTTTACTGTTTGTATTTTCAATTTCTATCATTGCTGCCCTTTACCCAGCTTTAAAGGCAGCTCGTCTTGAGATAGTGGATACACTGAGGCATATATAATGGCTATTGTAAGATTAGATAAGGTTTCAAAAGTATACGGGAAAAACAAATTAAAGGTCCATGCAGTCACAGATGTGTCCTTTGAGGTGCAGGAGGGTGAATTTCTTGCCATAGTAGGTCCTTCTGGGTCAGGAAAGACAACACTTTTAAATTTAATAGGCGGAATAGACAGGCCATCAAAGGGTAAAGTGTATATCGAAGATCAAGATATTACACTCCTTTCAAAAGCAAGACGCTCTGACCTCCGTCTTAAGAGAATTGGTTTTATATTTCAGGAGTACAACCTTATACCTGTTTTGACAGCTGTTGAAAATATAGAATTAGGATTACTCCTGCTCGGTATTGATAAGGCAGAGAGAAGAGAGAGGGTTAATAAAATAATAAAAGATGTTGGCATTTTGGAACTTGCTAATAGAAGACCAAAAGAGATGAGTGGGGGGCAGCAGCAGAGGGTGGCAGTAGCCAGGGCCATGGTTACAAAACCTGCTGTTATTCTCGCAGATGAGCCTACGGCCAATCTCGATTCAAATACAGGAATTTCGATACTCAGACTGATGCAGGAGATGAATCACAGGGAGAATATAACATTTATTTTTTCTACTCATGACCCCATGGTAATGGAGATGGCATCAAGGGTGATTATCCTGAGGGATGGAAGAATTGAGAGTGAGGAAAAAAGAGATTAAGATATGGTGGCTGATGCTTATCTTAAACCTTTTTATCCCCTCAATTGCCCTGTCATCTGGATTTTTACCTGGGTATGGGACAGGATTTAATCTAAAGGGGTATTATAAGAACCTGTTTTCAGTTTCTGAGACCTCTTCTGGTAAAGATTATTATAGTGATCTAAATCGCTTGAGAGTTGAGCTCGATATTTCATTTAATCCAGAGATATCAGCAAAGGCAATTTATGATAATGAAGTTATTTTAGGCGAAATACTGAATACCCAAGAATTCTTGTTTGTTAAGAAAAGTGAAGGAGATGTCTATTATGACATGGATAGTATCTTGGCCGATAACCCTGATCTTTACTGGAGGCATTCTATTTATAGACTGTATCTTACTTATACAGATGATTTGATTAGCCTTACTGCTGGGAGGCAGAGGATTGCTATGGGTGTTGGTAGAATATGGAATCCAGAAGATGTTATTAATCCTATTAATCCAGTGAGTATTGAAAGAACTGAAAGGACAGGAGTTGATGCGGTTAAGATGGATTTTAGTATAAATGCCTTTAGCAATATCAGTTTTATATATGTAAAAAAGCTCTCAGGTGAGGGTTATATCCTGAAAGGTCGATCAAAACTCAAAGGATATGACCTTTCTGTAATGGGGAGCAGAATCGGGCATGATGACTATATGATCGGCTTTGATTTTTCAGGCTACATTGAAGGGAGTGGATTCAGGGGGGAGGCAACATACACCTTTGATGATAAAAGGGATGATTTCCTTCGCTTTGTCCTGAGCTGGGATTATACTTTTCCAGATACATTCTATATCCTCATGGAATATCTTTATAATGGAGGCAACATAAAAGATGAAAATATATTTATTCAGCCTTATTTGAATGAAATTACCACAAAAAACCAAAATTTTTGGGGCATAGAACTCGGCTATGATATAACCCCACTCTTCAGAGCAGATAACCTCCTGATTTTTGATGTAGATGATAAAAGCTACTTCATAAATCCCTCATTAAAATACAACATCTTTGAAGATATGGATGTAATGATCGGAGCTCTTCTCTTTGAGGGAGATGATAAGAGTGAATATGGGAAATTCAGCCACCTTTATTATGCCCAGATGCAGTTTTACTTTTAGAGTTATGTAAGAATAGCAGGAGGATAATATCATGACAGACGATAAATTATTAGAGAGGATTAATAACCCAGAGGATATTAAAAACTTTAATAAAAAAGAGCTTTTAAGCCTTGCCAATGAGATCCGTGATCTCATTGTCTCAACAGTAGCAACCAATGGTGGACACCTTTCATCTAATCTTGGGGTTGTGGAACTCGCCATTGCTATTCATTATGTTTTCGATATTAAAAAAGACAGGATTATCTGGGATGTGGGGCATCAATCATATGCACACAAGCTTTTGACAGGCAGATATTCCATGTTTTCAACCCTGCGGCAGTATGGTGGAATAAGCGGTTTCCCTAAACCTTCAGAAAGCCAGTATGACTATTTTGGAACAGGGCACTCTTCAACTTCTATTTCTGCGGGTCTTGGTATTTCCTCTGCCTGCGAATTAAAAAGAGATGACTTTAAAGTTATTTCGGTTATAGGGGATGGTGCTATGACAGCTGGCCTTGCCTTTGAAGGTCTAAACAACGCAGGCCATCTTAAAAAGAATCTAATTGTAATATTGAACGATAACGAAATGTCTATCTCAAAAAATGTAGGGGCCTTATCTTTGTTTTTAAGCAGAAAAGTAACTGGCAGGTTTATAACAGAGCGAAAGAAGGAAATTCAGAAATTTTTTGAATCTCTTCCAGGAATAGGTGGGGGGATTACACAGTTGCTGAGAAAGGCAGAGGAGTCAATAATCGCATTATTGACTCCGGGAATGCTCTTTGAGGCCTTTGGATTTCACTACATCGGTGTTATCGACGGCCATAATCTTTCCCAGCTTATAGATACTCTGATTGGTGTGCGAGATATGAAAGGACCTGTGTTTATTCATGTAATGACAAAAAAAGGTAAAGGTTATAGACCGGCAGAGTCAAACCCATCGTTATTTCATGGAGTAGGCCCATTTGATATAGAGACAGGGAGAATATTAAAGTCTCAAGAGGATGTCCCAACATATACTGAGATATTTAGCCAGACTCTTATCAGACTTGCAGAACAGAATCAAAAAATTATCGCCATTACTGCAGCGATGCCAGAAGGGACAGGACTTGATAAATTTGCTGAAAGGTACCCTGATAGATATTTTGATGTAGGTATAGCTGAACAACATGCAGTGACTTTTGCAGCGGGCATGGCAAGAGAGGGTTTTATACCGGTTGTTGCAATCTATTCCACCTTTTTACAGAGGGCATATGACCAGATTATACATGATGTATGTCTCCAGAACCTCCATGTAATATTTGCAATGGATAGGGCAGGCATTGTTGGTGAAGACGGGCCTACACATCATGGATTGTTTGATATATCATTTTTAAGGCACATTCCAAACATGACAATAATGTCTCCAAAAGATGAAAATGAATTGCAACATATGATGTTTGCAGCAACCATTCATAATGGGCCAATAGCAGTCAGATATCCAAGGGGGAAAGGTATTGGGATTAAATTGGACAATGATTTAAGCCGTATTCATATAGGAAAGGGAGAGATCCTTACAGAAGGAGATAACCTTGCAATCTTTGCTATTGGTAATACTGTTTATTCAGCTTTGGAGGCAGCAGAGAAATTAAAGGGAGAGTATGGACCAATATATGTAGTAAATGCACGATTTATTAAGCCTCTTGATAGAGATCTGATCATAAATATAGCTCAAAGGGTTAATGCAATTGTGACCATCGAAGATCATGTTCTGCTGGGTGGTTTCGGTAGTGCTATA
>JALUWC010000232.1 GCA_027019885.1 Geoglobus sp. | reverse complement strand
TGTCCGGAAGGATATTTTCTCCATTTCTTCAAGCGTCAGTCCTGCAGCAACAAGAAACGGAGCCAGAAGCTTTAACGTATCTCCTGCCTGATACCCCGGTCTTTTTTCGACATATGCAAGATAATCATCATACTGGCTCAGCCTCTCAAAAAACTCAGGGTTGTTGAATAATGCTACTGCAAGCTCATAGGCAATATCCGTCAGAATCCACGGGCCTTCCCAGTCTGTGAAGATGTGCATATACTGCCATCACTCCGTTATTTGGTAGTACGCAAGTGTATGAAGCATGTTCGGTCTTATTTAATTTTGCGATGGAATTCTCAATAACTGAAAAAAATGTTTTGCCAGAACCCCTGCGATGTGTGAGCTTGATTAGATGGCCAGAGGGAGTATTGGAACGATAGTTGGAAATCGCAGAGAAATGTGTCGGAAGAGAGACCGCGTCTTTGACCCATGACATAAATCTCCTGAAGCTTTCCTCAGATGTTGATTCGCTATCTGTGACGAAATCCTCAACGATATTTCTTCCAGTACCGAGGATGAATGTGCCGGATATATTTTTATCCTCTGCGATGGGCTGTGTCGATTCTGTAGATCCCTTTATTCCTTTTGCCAGTGAAATATCACTTTTGCTCGACAATCTCCTTTTACTATCACTGGTACCCACTCGCTGTTCAGGACAGCCATATACACCATCATTAGAATCTTTTCCGCATTAATGTTCTAACATTACCAGCAATCCTGCAAAAAATTAGCCCTCGAAGCAAAATAAAAAATTCATTTTTTGAGGGATTTCTTATCGATTTGCTCCCTACCTCTCCCTCGGTTCTATGTAATCCTTCGGCGCACTTTCAATCGGCTCCAGATACCTTCTCAGCACCTTCGGAATCTCAACTTTTCCATCTTCGAGCTGGAAGTTCTCGATTATCGCCGTTATCGCCCTCGTTGTCGCTATTGCGGTTGAATTTAAAGTGTGAACAAAGCCTTTTGAAGGCATCCCCCTCTTTTCAGCGTACCTGATGTTGAGTCTGTAGCTCTGCCAGTCGGTGCAGTTGGAGCACGACACCATCTCCCTGTATTTGCTCTGCGCAGGCATCCATGCTTCAAGATCATACTTCTTCGCTGCAACTATTCCAAGATCGCCAGTACATATGTCCACTATCCTGTAGGGAATGCCAAGATTTTGCCATATCTCCTCGACATTGGACAAAAGCCTTTCATGCCATCCCCAGCTCTCTTCAGGCAAGCAGTAGATGAACTGCTCGACCTTGTTGAACTGGTGTACTCTGAAAATGCCTTTGGTGTCTTTCCCGTGAGCTCCTGCCTCCTTTCTGAAGCATGGAGAGACTCCAGCGTAAAGCAAAGGCAGTTCATCCTCGCCGAGGGTTTCGTTCATGTGCATTCCAGCTATCGGATGCTCGGAAGTGGCTATCAGATACAGATCCTCATCCTCGATCTTGTAAAGGACTTCCTCGAAGTCGCTGAAAGCCGTGACTCCAGAATACGCCCTGGAGTTCATCATGTACGGTGGGCTGAGGATTGTAAAGCCTCTCCTCTTCAGGAAGTCCAGAGCATACATCACCAGTGCAAAGTCGAGCCACACCAAATCGTCAAGCAGGTAGTAGAACCTCGAACCGGCAATCTTTGCAGCCCTTTCAATGTCCGCCCAGCCGAACTTTTCAACTGCATCCGCATGTCCTATTGCAGGTTTATCAACAACCTCGTATTCAGCCTTTCCCATACTTTGCTGCAGGAAAGCTTCAAGATGTTCCCTGTAAACTCTCGCTCTCCCCCAGAATCTTACCGGCACATTCTCGCTGTCGTCCTTTCCAACAGGAACGCTTTCATGGATTATATTCGGTATGGATAGAAGAACCGAGTTCAGCTCCTCCTCAAGCTTCCTGAGTTCCTCTTCTCCCTTTTTAACCAGCTCTGAAATCTCTCTTGCCTTGGCAATGAGCTTCTCTTTTTCCCCTCCCCCAGCTTTCTTCACCTGAGTTGAGAGCTGGTTTCTCGCTCTCCTGAGCTGGTTGAGCTGAAAGAGTCTCTCCCTCCACATTCTGTCGAGCTCTATTGCTCTCTGCACGATATCGATGCTTTCCCCCCTTCGCTTCTGAGATTCAATGAGGATCTCGGGGTTCTCTCTCAGTGCCTTGAGAATGCTCCACATCTTCATACCTCCAGAAAGCGTGATGTCAGGGTTACGTAATTACCATCAAGTTTAATCTTTATTTTTTGCGGGAGGTACTTCTCCTTTATAACAAATTCTCCGTTCTCCTTGATCCCAAGCTCGCTCATCATATTACTAACGGCATAGTAAAACTCCACAGCATCCTTTTTACTGTCAAACGAAATCTTCCACATCCATCCTGTATCATTCAGAATGTAGGCATCACCATTCCACCCCTCCGCAGCAATCCAGGCTATTCTGTCCGAAACGTGTGCTCCCAAAAAGAAAAGCAAAAACAGTTCTCCGAGCCTGTTTTGATTTTTCCCAAGATATACCTTCTCGTATCCCTCTTTACTGAAATATTTCTCGGGATGGATCACCTGTTCCATTGTTTCCGGCGGGTTTTTCAACATGGCTATTGTGTCTCCAGTTCTGTTAAACACCTCAATCGCCAGGTTGTACCCGAAGAGATATGGAGCATAACCAAGCAAGAAATAGGCATTGTTTTCGTCAAGCTCACTTAGCGTTTCTTTTTTATAACCATCACCTGCAATAACCCTTGATATGAGCTTTGCATCACCTTCGATGGCTGAGGCTTTTGCCTTTTCACCATCAAAAGTACCATCTGAAGAGATATTGTATCTGTTTTGAAAGAGGTGCTCCAGCTCATGATAAACCGTCCTCTTGAACGTATCTTCCTTGAAATTTTCTCTCACCACGTAGATGTTACCTTCCCATGTAAATGCTGCGAAACTGCCAAGATCGTGCTCTTTTGCTTTTTTAAAGCTGTAATTGGCTGGTAGAAGAAGCATGGCCTTGTAAAAAATCTCTTCCTTAGGTTCATAGCTTCCCCAGTGCTTGATTACCCAGTTTTTGTCCACTATCTTCAGCTCTGGATTTAAATCAGAGCCTCTGAACTCGTTAAATGTTTTAACCGCATCCTCATAGCTCTTTTTAATATTCCGATCAATAGACTCCTGAACACAGGCTGAGAGTGTGAATGACATTAGAATTAGCACCGCTATCAGTGTCCATTTAAATTTCATAAGCTCCCTCTTAATCCTGAGCATAAAAGCATTATCTGTCACCAACTGAAGCAAAGAGTAATGGCGATGAGTATCAAAATTCGATTATGCTTATCTCGCCATCTTCAAAAACCGCATAGCTTCTCTTTCCGGTAAGGTACCCCGATCCTTCCCCCGGATTAATGAGGATGGAGTTCTTCTCTTTCTTTATTTCAGCTTTATGAGTGTGGCCTGTGATAACAATAACATGCTTTTTTAAGAGAAGGTCTGTAATCGCAGGCAGGGTGCCATGATATACTGCAATCCCTCCAACAGCCACTATCTCTCCAGCTGTCCAGTTATTACTGAGAGCAATTTCAAGGAGCTTCTGCCTGTCTCCATCATTGTTTCCAAAGGCAAGATAAAGCTCCTCAATTCCTGAAAACTCTCTCAGAGCAAAGGGAGATATGACATCTCCTGCATGAATGAATAAATCTGCCTTCTCCTTTTTTATCTCATCAACCAAATCTCTTATCGCTGGAACATTATCGTGGGTGTCGGAGAACGCCACAAATTTCATGGAAACAAATGCATCATTCAAAAATAAAAAGCTATCCAAGTCTTTCAAGCAGACAGACTGCCTTGTATGTTGCGTAAAGACTGGTTTTTAGTTCATCTCCAAATCCAGCGAATTTTGCCTTCTGCCTTTCAAAGATCTCCATGACATCAGTGCTGAAGTCTCCATAAGGAAAGGCACCTATGCAAATGGCAAGATCGTGGTTTATGCTGGTTACAAGATTCCTCTCATCAAAACCTTCCTGCAAAACAACGGTGTTTTCGGTGAGGATTTCAGAGAGGGAAAGGCTCTTGATTTCCAGCAGAGATTTTCCGCTGGCTTCAATTCTCCCTCTGTCAAACAGATCTTCCATGAGTCCAATAAACCTGTTGTAGTTCCTCGGAAGTCTTGTTTCCCTGTTTATCCATATAATTTTTCCTGAAACCGTGTGAACGAAAATCTCCACACCTTCCAGGCCTGAATCAAGCAGTGCAAGTAGGCATTGATGAACTATATCAGGTCTGCCTCTCTTCTCCCTTTTATCAAGATTTCTCATAGCCCTGTGATGGACTGAGTCATCCAGAATGATTTTTTCAGGCTTCTTTCCTTTTCTTCTTGCACCTCTCACGACATCAGGGTGATTCTGGATTTCCTCCGGAACGGTTTCGAGACTTGATTCAACAAAAATGAATCTCATCAGGTGAGGAGAACACAGAAAGGTTAAAATTTATTGCCTGCTGTCACCACCCTCACACATCCAGTGGGGCACACAACCTCACACCTTTTACAACCAACACATCTCTCCTGATTTGCAGGGTAGGGCATTAATCTTGAGAACTTTCTGCCAAAAAACTGGAACTCCACATTCCTCCATTCCCAGACCCCTCTCTCACAAACATCCACACATTCTCCCGCTCCACCACACCTCTCTGCATCGAATTCAACCCTGAATGACATGGGTCTGGAAAAAAATTATAGTGAATAAAAACAGAAGCGTGTATTGATGCCGGATAACAAACCCACACTTGTGGAGGTTATAAGATCACTGAAAGAATATCAGGGGATTCTCAGGAAGGGACACTCATGGATGTTCAGAGAGATTGTTGGAGAGTTTTTCGGAGAGGATGCAGGATTTATGAGCCTTGGAGAACATGAAGTCGTTTTAACAACTGACGGAATATGGGAAAAGGTCATCGAAGCAGACTTGGAGTGGGCGGGTTTTGTTTCAATTCTTGTGAATGTGCACGACATATACGCAATGGGTGCAAAACCTGTTATGGCTGTGAATGTCATCTCGGCAAAAAGTTCTGATGATCTGAAAAAAATTCTCTCCGGAATTGAAAGAGGCATCAGGCTTTTCGGGATAAAAATGGTTAAGGGACATCTCCATCCTGAGAGCAGCAGAAACTCAATTGACGTTGCGATGGTAGGAATTGGAAAGAGAGAAAAGCTCTTGAGATCGAATACTGCCAAGAGCGGTGATGAGATAGTTATTGCAGTTGACACAGATGGGCAATTCCATGAAAAACTTCCTTACAACTTCGACTCAACATCAAAGCCCAGAGACATCTTTATCAGGCAGTTCGAGTCAATGATTCACATTGCTGAAGAGGAGCTCGTAAGCTCTGCAAAGGATCTGAGCAATGCAGGAATTCTTGGCACTGCTGCAATGCTTCTTGAGGTGAGCAACGCAGGCGGGATTATTGATCTTGATAAAATTCCTACGCCAGATGGGGCAGACATCATTCAGTGGCTGAAATGCTATCCTGCATGTGGGTTTGTATGCACGGCAGAGAATGGAAAGGAGGCTGTGAAGATCTTCAGGAAACACAGTATTGAAGCAGAGATCGTGGGAGAGGTTGATGATTCCAAGCTGCTGAGGCTGAAACTTGGAAATGAGGAGGGAGTGTTTTACGATTTCAGGAGAGAGGGTGTTTTAGGGATTTGGAAAAAGAGACAGAATTACAAATGAGAGTACGTCCCCCAGAATGAATGAAACGGTGTAACCGATTGTTATGAAGACTATGAATGGAATTTGAGGTGTTGCCCAAACTCTACCAAGCTCTCCCCTCTTTTTTGCATTTTTCAATGCATTTATCATCCTCTCATCAGGTTCAACTCCCCTCCTGACCCTCACCAATCTCCCATCCTCATCAAAAAACTCAAGGAGAGAATGGTGAGGAGGAATCTGATCTGCACTGACTTTTCTCCCTATGAAATAGTAGAGCGGTGTCTCTTTCAATTCCCCAAATCCCTCTCTTACCAGATTTGTGGCAAAGAAGTATAGAGCAAAAAGTGGAGCAAAGATGACTGAGTTTGCAAGGGTCGAAAAGGAGAAAGAAAGACCTCTGAAGAGGACTGGAAAGGAACCGAATTCGGGATAAAATGGAAAAAGTATGGAGAGAACTATCAGAGCCTTCGCGTCAGCCCCACCGTAAAATCCGAGATAATAAAATGCAAGAGCAAGACCGGAAACAAAGAAAAGCTGGAAAAGACCAATAATGAATTCCAGAATTGAATGATATTCGAAAAGTGCCTCATAAAGCGTTAATGGAGCCATGAACAGTATGAAAAGCTTCCATATTCTGTTCGGAACTGTTCTACTTTTCAGATCGAGCCTGCTGGCCCACAGGAGAAAAAAGAGCCCGATGAAGAACTTAATCAAAACTACCGTTTCCATAAAAATCAACCAGGTCTGAGATTAATGCACTTGCAGTTTCCTTTTCCCCTGCCCCTCTTCCAATAACAAATACCTCTCCTGCCAGATCTGTTTCAATCAGCACAGCATTTAAAGTACCGTATATTGCCAAGGGATTTGTGAGCTTCACAAGCCTTGGAGATACCTCAAGCTTCCCATTTTCATCAGCCTCAGCTATGAGCCTTATCGTATATCCTTTTTCAACCGCAATCTCAAAAGCTTCAGGGGTTATTCTCGTGATTCCCCTTATACTAACATCCTCAAATCTCACATCCTTCCCAAAAACTGAATTTGCAAGTATCACAAGCTTTGCTCCCGCATCGATCCCATCAACATCGTAACTTGGATCTGCCTCAGCAATTCCGAGCTCCTGAGCCTCGCTGAGTATCTGCGGGTAGGGTGCCTTTTCCTTTTCCATCCTCGAAAGAATATAGTTGGTGGTTCCGTTCAAGATCCCTCTGATCCTTTTAACTCTGTTCCCTGCAAGCCCATCTCTTATCATTTTTATGACAGGCATGGCTCCCCCAACAGTGGCCTCAAATCCAATTCTCGCATTGTGCTTCTCTGCAAGCTTTATGAGCTCGTGATACGCCACAACAAGGGGCCCTTTATTTGAGGTTATAACATCCCTGCCTGAAAGCAGCACCTTTTTTATGTAACCCAGCCCCGGTTCTCCTGAAAAGACATCAGTCGGTGTTGTCTCAACAATTACATCAAAGGCCCCCTGCTCAATTATCTCCTCCACACCAATACTTTCAGGCAACCTTCCCTTTTCAAGTTTATACCTCAAAGCCTCCTCTATCGTGAAATCACCTGTAATTGAGCTTTTTGAGTCACATATTGCTGATATCCTGAATTTTCCTATCTTTTTCTCGATTATTTCTCTGTTCTCAGCAAGTGCCTTGGCAAATCCCCTTCCTACAGTCCCAAAACCAATCAATGCAATCCGTATCATGCCGATTCCTCGTTCAGAGGTTCTATGACCAAGATATCTTTCCTCTCACATATCTCTTTCAAAATCTCTCTTGCTTTGTTTAGCTCACCTTTCCCCCTTGCAGAAATTGTAACGATTGCCGTTGATGGTTCGTTCACCTTTGGCATGGTGATATGAATCTCCACCACCTCAGCAAACCCCGTATCATCAATTCTGTTGACTGTGTCGCTGAGATCGGTATGGATTATGTGCCCGATGAGCAGAAAACTCTCTGTGTAGAGCATTCTCACTTCATTTATGCTTCTGATATAGACCCCTGAATCTCTAATTCTGTTCAGAAGAGTTTCAACCTTATCAGTGTCCACGTCAACAACAAATTCAACCGGAACTCTTTTCAGTGGTGAAACTTTGTGTCTGTCATGAATTACGCTTATAACATTCCCTCCAATCTTCGATATTGGCTCTATAACCTTTATCAGCTGACCAGGCTTGTCCTCAAGTTCGACTATAAGCGTGAATCTCATTCCACTCACTTGTAAACCTCAACCCCCTCTCTTTCAGTTCTCTCTCTGAACTTCTCCATCAGAAGTTTTGTTATCTTCCCCGGCTTCCCATTTCCTACCTTTCTGCCGTCTATAACAGTTACGGGGGCAATCTCTGCTGCCGTGCCTGTAACGAATATTTCATCTGCCGAATACAGGTCAAAGAGACCTATATTCATCTCTCTGAATGGCAGATTCAGCTCATTGATTATCTCAAGAACCACCACCCTCGTGATTCCTTTCAGGTTGTTCAGAGTTGGTGGAGTTGCAATAAGACCGTTCTTTACAACGAATATGTTATCGCCGCTTCCCTCAGAGATGTAACCGTTATGGTCTAAGAAAATAGCCTCATCTCCCCCCTTTGCATTTGCCTCGATCTTCGCGAGAATGTTGTTGAGGTAGTTCAGAGACTTCACATTCGGCGGTAGTGCATCAATCGGGTTTCTTCTGACGGCAACCGTTATCGCTGTCAAACCTTTTTCATAGAGATCTCCGTAGAGCTTTCCCCATGGCTTTGTTATGATTATCACATTTGGTTTCTCACACTTCCTTGGATCCAAACCCAGATCGCCAACTCCTCTCGTCACAATGGGTCGGATGTAGGCATCTCTCAGATTGTTTCTCCTGAGAGTTTCGAGTATTGCTTCAGCGAATTCCTCCTTTGAGATTGGTATCTGAAGGTCTATCACCCTTGCACAATCATAAAGTCTGTCTATATGCTCATAAAGTCTGAAAACTCTTCCATTGTAGGCTCGTATCCCCTCAAATACTCCGTCACCGTAGAGAAAGCCCCTGTCAAAGACGCTTATCCTCGCCTCGCTCTCTGGGACAAATTTGCCGTTCATGTAAACAAGCAACTCCTCCATTTCAACCCCCGCTTACCCTGTCATGGTCTATCAAATAAATGTTTCGAATAATAGCATCATTCGAAAGAATTATCACCAATAATATCAATTTCAGAGCATGAAGCTGGAGGTTGTTGGTATCGAAAACCCCGAGAACAGATATCAGGTGATCGTCGGCCAGGCAAACTTTACGATCTTCACATGCGACGACATATTCAGAGCTCTGCTCACATCCGTGCCGGGGATAAAATGCGCTGTTGCGATGAATGAAGCTGCACCAAAACTGACAAGAGTTGTGGGAAACGATGATACCCTGAAAAAGCTTGCAGCTGAAAATGCGCTGAAAATTGCTGCCAGCCATGTCTTTGTGGTTTTTGTTGAGAATGCCTTTCCAATAAATGTGCTAAATACAGTTAAATCCCATCCAGCAGTATGCAACATCTATGTTGCATCAGCCAACCCCATAGAGATCATCGTTGCAGAGACTGAGCTGGGAAGGGCGGTTCTTGGAGCTGTTGATGGACAGAAGGTTGAGAGAATTGAGAATGAGGAAGAAAAGAAGGAAAGGAGGGAGCTGGTGGAGAAGCTCGGATATAAATTGGACTGACGATGGTTGTTTTTTTATCCAAGATAACTCTGAGATAATCGTCGACAAAACCTCAATCTCTAATTTTTACATGGTGTTTCACCTTCAATTTTTAATTAATCATCATCTAACTTCTACTTTCCATATGAACTCAACGTTATTATCTTTATGCTTTGTTGATGTACCTTATCAAAAAAGAAGGGCTTTAAATGTTTTTGAAACTACACTATCTACATTGTTGTGAAATATTAAACTTTGAGAAGAAAAAATAATTACCAAAATTGAGATTAGTGGCAACTGGCTGGGATGGTTTGGAGAGTCTGAACGAATCTGAGGTACCGAAAACGGGACTTGTATGATGTGTATTTGCTGGTTCCAATTGACAATCGATTAAGAGATGTATGTGTAGTTGAGATTGGAATGTAACTTATGCGGGCTTAGAGTATAAATGCCGCATAACTTTGAGTATGATGGATATACTACAGATACTTCTGTTACCTGAAAAATTTTTATCCAATGAAAATAAAAAATTGGAGAGAATATAATCATTACCACTTCTTATAAGGCAAGAATTTACCATTAAGTTCGATTACAACCCTGTCACCTTTAGGGTCTTCGACTTTTTTTACCGTAACACTAAAGTCTATAGCACTCATTATACCATCACCAAACATTTCATGAATTACAGCCTTTATCGGTATCCCATAAACTACCAGTATTTCATAGAGTCTATACAGAACAGGATCGCGTGGAATTCCCTCAATTAACGTGCCTTTATACGGTGGCATCATTAAAGTTTTTGCCGTTTCATCGTCGAGTTCAAGCAATTCCTTAAGTTTTTCTGCCTCGTCTCGCGAAGCTGTTGCCTGTCTGTATATCAAAGCGGCAACCCACACAATATCTCTACCCAACTTTTTTGCAATCTCTTCAAATGCCAAACCTTTTTTTTCTTTTGCTAACAGCAATTTTTTAACAATCTCTCTCTCGTTTTCAGGTAACATAGCAACTAAATCCAACATTGTTAATTTAAGTTTTTTGCACTTTATGGTCTATTTCTGACTATTTAACCCCAAATGATCAGTAAAGCATAAGCTATGTACAGTACTATTCCAACATTTTTACAGATAATTAAGCAAAAAGACAGCTTAATTTACTTTTTAAAAGAGCTAAAAACTGGTTCAAATAAGGCCACACTTTCATTTTTGTTTTGCAGTATATTTTAACACTTCTTTAATAAAAGCATAAGTTCCAAACCTTCTGATTCCTCCAGAATCTTAGATAAACAGACATTCTTTAGGATGAAATTGTGCTTCTTTCTTCAAGGTTGGTTTTTTATTTTTTAATGTTATCACTAAATAGCATCAGAGTGTCGGCTGGGAATTCTTGATGTATTTTTATATCTACCCCCACCCAAAATATTTAATCAAAAACCGCATAAATAGAACCATGATT
>JALUWC010000231.1 GCA_027019885.1 Geoglobus sp. | reverse complement strand
AGGGTGCGGGTGTTTTAGGGGATTTAATCGCCGGGAGAAGGAGGTTTGAAGAGCTCAGCCGCAGCTGACATCCTGGAGGTATGGCGCTGACCTTCCAGCAGTCTTTTTGAGAGTTTTGAGCAGGCTTCTTCGAAGTATTCCTCTTCGGAGAGGGCGGTTTATCATCCATAATCATGCGGGACATGAAGGACCTGGTATGTGCAGCACATCTTTCAAAGGCGGAGATAAGCAGTATTTACAGGAAAAATCTGACACTTCTGCAGTGAGAGTGCAGAAGGAAGCTTGAGGAGAAATCCTCGGGGTACGCACACGCTCAGTTACCTGTGCTCCAGCGAATTAGCATAAGCTAATCTTCCCGATTTTCTATGGTCATAATTCTGTAGCCGTAGGTTTCGCAGCTGTATCTCCTGTCGCATCTTCTGCACCTCTCGAGGGGGACTTCTTTTCCAAGTCCGGTGAGGCACTTTTTCAGGGAAGAGACACTGTGTTTGTGAATTCTGACCACCGGCACTCCCGAACTATGCGCCACTGATACAGCCTTCCTTGCCATGTTTGTCGAAACCAAGCTGGTGAGTATTATTATCAGGTCTGCACCCTTAAGCTTCTCCTCCATGTTCCCCCTCCATCTGTCAAAGACCTCTGCACTCATCCCAAATTCTTCGAATATTTCTCTGTAGTTTCTTTTTAATCTTTGCATGCCTCCTATCAGAACAACTCTCATAAAATCACCGTTTTAATAATATTTTTTAGTAATATATTAATATTTCCCGAAAAAAATTAGGATTTATGCTTGTTAACGAATTTCTTTATATATTCGATGGTTTCTATGCTGATCACGTGTTCTATTTTGTGAGCGTCCCTTCTGGCAACTTCTTCCGGCACACCTGTGATTTCCAGCAGTCCGATGAGAGCGCTGTGTCTGTCTTTAACATTTTTTGCTATTTTTTCTCCATCTTCAGTGAGTGATATAAAGGCGCGCTTTTCATAGGATACCAGCTTCCTTTCGCTGAGACGTTGCATCATTTCTGTAACCGACGGCGGTCTGACCCCAAGAGCAACTGCCACATCCTTAATCCTTACGTAACCCTTCTCCTTCTTTATCTCGTAGATAATCCTCAAGTAGTCCTCCGCCCGTCTGCTCAGCCTCATACCAGCATCACTTAGGTTCTCTAATTAGGCTATCCTAATTAGGAGCTCATATACTTTTTCCTAAAAATATTAACCCCTCTCCACTCTCACTTAAACAGAATCACTCATAACCTTTAAAATTTAAATATTTCGTCAAAACTCTATATCCATCATCCTGTAATTTTTAATACCTGAATTTCCACTTTCACAGCCAATTACAACTCAAAATAAATCGAAATTTTTATATATAATTGCCTTATTATATTTTTTACATCACAATAAGATAAATTTATGCGAGGCATATCAGATTGGCGCTGTATATGCGACCATGTCTGATCTAATTTACGAATTTATTGAGAGATGCAGAAGTGATATATTTTCCAGGTTTTTATCCGGCAAGAAGGACAGAGATGCGCACAGATTCACAGAACTTTTATTGACGTGGCTCGATGTTTATTTGGAAAACTCACGGCTTTTCACTTTTATCATCAATACCTTTTTAATACTCGCCTCCAGGAGATATTACAGCTCAAATATTTGACAGATTTAGAGAAATATAACGATTACATGAAAAAGCGCAAGAGGTTGAGGAGGTGTCTTGGCAGGATAATCAAGTGCAAATTTTTGCTAAAGAATGGCGAGTTTTACGTGCTTGGCACCTTTATTCTCACCACCGACCTTAATCAAGGAGAGGTTCAGGGAATGTTTCTGCGATAACCTTTAGGAATCGAGAAACACGTCCTCGAAGTTTGTCGATGTTGTAGGGTTGTAGGGTGTGGTTATCTTGCACCAAAGGAAAGCCTCGGGATCGTTCTTTGCGGGGTGCTCCTCCATCCAGCGTTGCAACGCTAAGGTAGAGGCTACCAGGCGTATTCTCCTATCGCCGGTTTTGCCGGTAACCCTGAGTATCGCGCCGTAGTGGTCGAAGCTCAGGTGCTTCAGCTTCAGTGGCAGAAATTCTCCTATCCTGGCGCCGCTCTCGTAGAGGGCGAGGACGAAGGCTCTATCTCTCGTGGTGTAGGCTGCCTCAGCAATGGCTTTAATCTCCTCCTCGGTCAGCACCTCTTCGGGTAACTTGCCGCTCTTGGGATGTTTTATCTCCATCCAGGCTACCGCTTCGCTTTTACCAAGCCAGCGCATGTAGCGGCGGAGGATGACCTTCAGGTCTCGCCTGGTCCACTCCTGCTTATGCTCACAAGGCTGGTGAGGTACTTGTTTATCCTGGCGGCACTGTAGCCTTTGAGCAATAGCTCATCCATAAAGCGCCTTAC
>JALUWC010000230.1 GCA_027019885.1 Geoglobus sp. | reverse complement strand
GTAATCATACTGCTGAGCGCAGCCAGCATACTTCTGTGGGTGTGGAGGAGGTGATGTAAATTAAATTCATCAAGTACGTTTAATCCACCAACAACCTTCCGTTCACAGCTTTATCGGCTTCTTCCCCACGATTATCCCGTAACCTATGTAAGGGCTCTGAAATATCCTTTCGACTTCACGAACGCTCCTGTAACCCTCAAAGCCCCAGTTCCTAATAACTTTCAGGAAAATCCTGATCTGACCCACTAACCCTATTTTTCTTTTGAGCTCTTTGCTCCATTCCTGAATGAGGTGAGACCTATCGATGATTACCACATCTACCAAGCCCGCTTCTTCAAACAGCTTTCTCCAGCCATCCAGTGTTTCCGGCCTCTCTCCTTCAATTTCAGTGAGCTTCCGCCTGACATCCTCTGGAGTATTTTCTTTCCAGCATACATCGTGAATACCCACGTAACCTCCGGGCTTGGCAACCCTTACCATCTCATCTATTGCCCTTTCCTTGTCCAGCAGGCATGTAGTACACTCCGATATGACGGCATCGAATGTATTGTCAGGGAATGGCAGATTGTGGGCGTCTCCCTTTCTGAACTCTATATCCAACTCTATATCCAGTCCTCTCTCCTTCGCTTTTTTCACCGCTCTCTCAACCATGTAATCGGAGTAGTCTATACCAACCACTCTGCAGCCGAAGTTTTCGACGAGAAAGCAAGCAGTTTCACCGGTTCCGGATGCAACATCCAGCACAAGAGAATCCTTCCCGATATGGCAGAGTTCTGCCAGCTCCCTTGTTATTTCGAGCCCACCGGGATGGAGGATTTCGATTCCAAAATCCTCACTTTCTATTAAGCTCTCGAGGGAGGGCGAATTACTCTTTGTCTTGGCTGACATTGCTGACACCTCCCATGCTGGCCATAAGAGGAGACATAATTTCTTTCACCATCTCCGCAAGCTTATCGGCCTTAACTAGCAGTATACAGCAAAGTTCCCCGCCACTCTCACACGTCACAACTGCAAACTTGTCTCCGGCCTTTATTCCAGCCTTATCTCTTACGCTCTTGGGCAAAACCATCTGACCTCTATCATCAACGCTCACGATTGCCTCGACTCCGCATTGGTACATGGAATGTTTAATTATTTCAGTGTATTTAAATTTTTCTGAATCTTCTGAAATTACTGAAAATTTAGCTTCATATATTGTAAAACGAACGGAACAGTTAGGTTATCCTGAGTTAGTATAGAGATGCGGCCAAAAAATACAACCTTGCAGTTCTCGGTTCAGGCTCTGCTGCATTTGCAGCAGCTTTGAAAGATTCAGAGTGTGGAGCAAAGGTTTTGTTGACTGAATTTGACAAAATAGGCGGGACGTGCGAAGGTTCTCAAACTTTATCTTCTCCAATTATCTTCTCCAAGTCTGTCATTATCCCATACACCCTACCGGAGGTGCCTTTGCACGTGTATAACATTCTCATTTCCCACCCTCTTTTACTCCAATCAGAAACAGTCTGTTAAATTCAAGCTTTACCATTCCATCATTCTCTGCCTGTTTTTCAAAGCTCTCTTTTACTATGTTCACGAAAGCATCTATATACTCTCCTGAAATCTTCACATTGTAGTATCTCTGGTTCAGATATCCCGCCGCTGCACCGGACATAAAAATTTTGAGAACCTCCTCTGGAGTGTGCCGGCTCACCACCTTTTCAATCACTGAAAATCCCACTCTGAATCCCGCACTCTCAAACAGCTTCTTATACTCATCCTCAGACTCAAGAAGGAACCAGGGATTTTTGAAGTATAAAAACATGTCTCTGGTTCTCTCATCTTCCCTTACAGCCTCTACCGCTCTAATGAAGTTTGGACAGTAGTTATTCCCTGCAGGTGCCTGAATACCGATTCTGCCACCGTACCTCAGGGCTTCGTAGCAGTTCTGGATGGATTTTCTCGGATCTCTGAACCACTGAAAGGCGGAGTTGCACACTATAACGTCAAAGCTTTCTTTGTAATTCAACTCCTCGGCGCTTATGACTTCGTATGTAATATCAAGTCCGACGCTTTTTTTAATAGCCTCTTTTATCATCAATGGAGAAGGATCAATACCTACAACTCTTCCTTTTGTTATTCCTCTAATCTTCCTCGCTAAGCTGCCAGTACCGCATCCGAGATCAAGAACATCATCATTATCGCAGATATTAAGCAGTTTCAACAAGATCTCGGACGCTGACTTCTGAACAACGGCATGTTTTTCATATTCAGCAGCTATATCTGAAAAGTCTATTGTCATCTCTCGTTAAATTCCGGCAAGTATATAAAATTTTTATCCTCCAGCTGAATTGGTACTTAAGCCAAGCTCCATACGAGCTCTTGGCCGTAGCCCTTCCCCCTGAACTCCTCCTTCACCACCAAGGAGC
>JALUWC010000229.1 GCA_027019885.1 Geoglobus sp. | reverse complement strand
TGAAGATTGAATTGCCAATTTCCTTTCTCAAACCTCCTGAGTAAAGACATTTTACCTTTTTTTTGAGTAAGATTTAAATTCCTGAATGATTTAGTTCAGGCAATGCTCCTCAGAACCTTAATCATAACATTCATCCTGCTGTTCATCAGCTCATCTGCAATGGCATGGGATGTGGATAGTCTGCATTACAACGCAACAACAGACGAAATGATTGTCCATTATTCATTCGGCCCGTTTGAGATGCTTTACACGTTTTTCATAGGTGGAGGGGACTATACAAAAACAATAACTTCTGAATTCGTAAGCGGAAATTACAGCATTGTTGAGGCTGGCTACAGTGATGCCAAGATAATTGTCCTGGGGAACATAACGTTCGCTCATCCTGTAAATATCAATGTGACCTACGAAAACGGAAGCTATTATCTCCTGAATGTAACGTCCTTCTCCCCAGAGTGATCATAGCCTTATCTCCCTTCTGATAAAGGGTGGGGGAATCTCCTTTGCAAGCACTATGTGCTCATTTACCTTTATGAATCTCACACCGTTCTCTCTTGCCTGTTTCGCATCAACCTCAAGAATTATTGGCTCATCTGTTCTCAATCTTGCAACCTCCTCACTCTTTTCAAGGGTGGTTGATAGATGGACGTAAGTCTGATTGACCGGCTTTATTCCAAGCTCAAGCAATCTGATTGATTCCTCCTCACTTGTACCATAGTAAAGCGTACCCTCCTCAGCTTCAGGCATGTCATCAAGCTTTACATCAACGCTATGCCCGTATCTCGCTCTTATTCTGTCATCCTTTAGCTCATACCTTCCCTTCCTGTCACTGTAAATCAACGCTTTTACTGCCCACCTGTTAGCCCACCTATATCTTCTTGACACAATTCTCAGAAGCTTCTCAAAGTCAACCCATCCATTCTCATCCATATCAAGCCCGAATTTCTCAGGAAAGTGTCTCAAAACTCCCGAAATAAATTTTCCAAGTCTCTCAACTCTCTCTCTGTTTATCACAACCTCTCCCTCAAATCCGCAAATGTCGCATTCAACTCCCCTGTAAAATCCATGCTCAGGGCAGACTCTGATGTCCTCCATATCTCACCACCCACACCAAGGCTGCAACTGCTCCAATGGCACTGCATGTTTCAAGGCTCACGTTCCTGAATGTTATATCCAAAGCATATCTGGCTCGCTTTATTAAATCTTTTGGAAGCCCCTTCCTTCCAAGTCCGATAAGAAAGCATGCAGACCTCAAACTTTTGAGCTCATCAATTGAAAGCATGTTTTTTTCAGGTTTTGATGTTGTCGCTATCACCTCTCCAAAATGAGAGGGAATCGAATTTATTAGGTGAAGCTTTCCAGCGTTTGCAAGCTCTTTTAGATACATCCCTCCTTTCCCGATTGTTGTATAATCAACAACATCACTGACAAGCTCATCTTTTGTTTTCCAGAAATCAAACTCGTAAAGGGCAAGATGGAAGTCGTAGGCATAGCAGAGTGGTGCTGCTCTCGCTATTGTTCTGAGATGGATTTCGTGAAGCTTCAGCTTGTCATAGGTGTTCACAAGGCATATAACCATCATTTCAGATTCTCCAGAAACCTGACCATATTTCTGTAATGACTGCCAAGCCAGTACAGCTTTTTGCATTTCTCACAGTACCAAAGCTCATACCTCTCCTTTAGGTTCTCTTCAATCCCCTCTTTCTCCATAACCTCTTTTGCCTCCTCATCTGCTGGCTTTCTCAGAATTGAATTACAAACGCTACATCTATCCATTTTAATATCAGTGTCTATCCCAAGGTCTCTCATCTCAGAGATCTGATCGATTACGCTGTCATTCTTTATGAGAACTGCTTTCCTTTTTCTTCTAACCGCCCTGTCATAAAGCTCCTTATCCCTTGTCAGAAGAGTTCTGTCTCTGAAATTTTCAAGCAAAAAAAGATCTTCATCCTCTGTTTCGAAATCTCCAACGTACAGTGTGTCATATCCAAAAATCCTGAGCCATGTGGCAAGCTTTCCAAGCATTCTATCAGCGATGAACCTCAAACTCCATCCACCACCTTGGGTCTGTGTTCTTCAATTTCTCAAGCAGTTCTTTCCCAGCCTCTGTTTTCATTTCCACGTTGTCTCCATAAATCTTTGCATCTTCAATTTTCAAGCCGTAAACTCTGCTCTGGATGAAAAGCTCGATTCTATCAGCATCACCAACGATGTCAGAGTATTTCGAAATCAGATCTTTCAGATCTTTTCCATCATCAAAATCAAGCTGCTCCTCCAAGACTTTTTCTTCATCAACATGAACATATTTTCTTGCCAGATGATGTAGGTCAAGTGTTCTCGATTCAGGGATGTCATGGAGTAAAGCCGAAACGCTGCATTTGCAGGCTTCATCTGTATTTCTCAGCTCTCTGAGTCCGAGAAAGAGGGCAATAATTGCAGAGAGAAAGGAGTGCTCCGCAACGCTCTCAGGATTTTCGATTCCAACCTTGAACCAGCCGGATCTCGGAACGTTTTTTAAGGAAGCAATTTCAAACAGGAAGTTCTCAAGTTCCATAAACTTCTTTCCCCAAATTCTTAAATAAAAACTTTGAGTAAGTGGCATGGGATGAAAATAGGCCTGAAAGACAGAAGGCTTGAAATCTACGAGGATTTTATCAGAGGTGCAAGAATTGAGGATATAACCGAAAAATACGGGATAAGCAGGATTTCAGTATGGAAGTTCTCAAAAAAGCTTGAAGATCTTGGATACATTGTGGAAAGAGGCAGAAAGGGATACAGAATTGCAGGAAAGCCGGATCCATCTCCATTTGATATGGCACTTTCTGTGAGAAATATTCCGGGAATTGATGAGTTCTACTACTTTCATGAGATAGATTCCACCAACAGGTTTGCGAAGGAGAACGAGAGATGTGCTGTTTTTGCAGAAGAACAAACAAAAGGGAAAGGACGGGTTGGGAGAAGGTGGGAAAGTGGTAGGGGTGGGATCTACTTCTCCATCTCACTCAATCTGAACATTCCGATAGCGGATATCCCAAAAATAACATTAACTGGAGGTCTTGCAGCCTGCAAGACACTTGAAAATTACTCCGCAAGGATAAAGTGGCCCAATGATGTGCTGATAAATGGCAAAAAAGTTTGCGGGATTCTGAGCGAGTTTGTTGGTGAGGAGCTCTCAGCAAAGATTGTGATGGGGATAGGAATAAATGTCAGAAACAAAATTCCTGAAAATTTGAGAGAAAAGGCCACAAGTCTCGCTGAGATTGATCCAGATGTTACAATTACAGACCTCTTTGATAAGCTGTGCAGATATCTTGGCAGCTATTTGAGGATGTTCCCAAACAGATGGGACGAGATACTCGAAGAGTGGAAAAAGCTAAGCGACACAATCGGAAAGCAGGTTGAGGTTGCTGTCGGAAATCAGAAGTATGTGGGGATTGCAGTTGACATAGACAGAGATGGTGGGCTTATGATAGATAGAGACGGAGAGATCGTAAAGGTCATTTCCGGGGAGTGTTTTTACACAAACTACTGAAAACACGAAAAACTATTTAAATACCCCGATTCACACTTTGATGTGCTCTCAGAATTGTTTGTTCGAGAGATGAGAGATGATGAGGTTGAGGAAATAATTCTAATGGAATACGAGCACTTTGGCTACAGCGTTTTTGCAGATCTCTCAACAACCTCATACAAAAAGAAAGTCATTGTCTGTGAGATTGAAAAGGAGATTGCAGGTTTTGCCGTCACATACTGGGATGACGAGAGCTTTCACATAGGCAGTTTGATTGTAAAGGAGGAGCACAGAATGAAAGGTGTTGGGAGAGCCCTTATTGAAAAAATTGCCAGTGAAGCCGTGAAACTTGGATTCAAGAAGATATATGCGGATGTTTCTGTCAGCAGCTCAGCCCTTGACTTCTACTTCAGCAATGGATTCGAGATTGAGGAGACAATAAAGCACTATTACGGAATATCAAAGCACGCATTCAGGCTTTCTCTGAGTGTTTAGATTTTAGCTCTTTTATCGGTTCAGTCTCTATTGGTTTTTCCCTCACAATCCCCTCAGGCCTGTAGTAGAGTATGGCAATCATCAATGCTCCAAATATTATGTACTGGAGCCAGTTCACATCAAAAGGAAGGTGTAGAAAGTCGGCTATATCATGCTTGTAGCCATCAAGCAGTCTCCATATCACAACAAACGAGAAAACTCCTGCCAAAACTCCCCTGTTGTTTGACATGCCTCCAAGCAGAACCATGAGAAACGGAAAGAATGTCCAGTTAACTCTCGCAAAAAGATTCACTATTCCAACAACATTTCCTGCATAGAATGAGTAAAGCACTCCTGTCATTGAAGCTATTGCAGAGCTGAAGGCAAGGGTCTTTATTCTGACCCACATTATATCCTTTCCTGAGAACTGTAAAGCAACTGCATCCTCTCTCATCGCTCTCAGAAGCCTTCCATATGGAGAGTTAAGTGTTCTCTCGAGGAAGAGGTAAGTAAGGAGAGTGAAAAAGAGTACCAGAACAACATAAGCCCACTCTCTTACCTCTCCAGAAACAAAGGCAAGAACGTCTGGGATAGGTGCTCCGTAATAGCCGCCAATGATATCGGTGTCGTAATAGGCTATCATAAACATGATCTCAGCTATTGCAAGAAGAGTTATCGCAAGATAGTCACTTTCGAGCTTTGCACTCGGTAAGATGAACAGGGCTCCAACAATAGCCCCGATCAATGCTGCGATAAGAAGGGTGAACAAAAGAAGGAAGAGACCGTAGGCTGGATTCCCGGCAATTATCGCATCAACTGTGCTCTTCATAAAACCGCTCCTCTGGGTTATTGTTTCACCCTTTATAGAGAACATAAAAATTAAAATTCTGTTCACTATTGCTCCAGAAGTGAATGCGCCAACAAGAACTGCAAGAGCCTTTCCGAAGTTCGGAATCCCTCCATAGCCGTACTCAATATTGAGACTGAGCGAGAGAATGGAGTATATCCCGAACCAGAGCAGTATCGAACTGATCAACGCTTCGAACGCCATATATATCTCCTCCACTTAATCGTCACAAGACCACCGGGGATTACCAAGAGTATCATCACAAGAATTACAAGGGAAACAACTTTGCTATAAACAAGGACTGATGTGCCGAAAATCTTGCTGAGCCAGAAGGTTACGAGGCTCTCAGACAGTCCAACAAGATATCCTCCAAGAATTGCACCGTATATTGAAGACAGTCCACCAACAATGCTCGCAGCAAATATTGAAACGATTATTATCTGTCCTGTAGCCTGAACTATCTCCTGCTGGAATGGCAGCAGTGCTCCCGCAAGCCCTGAAAAAGCCCCTGACAGGAACCAGGAAAAAAGCCTTGTTGTCTCAACATTTACTCCCATGATCTCAGCAAGGGATGGATTTTCCATTGATGCACGCATAGCAATTCCGAATTTTGTTTTGTAAAGAAGAAACATCAGAAAAGCAATGGAAAGAAACATTGCAAGGGTTGATGAAAAGATTATGCCCTGAATGTCCGCTATTTTGAAATCAAGATAGTATGGAAAGATAAACCTGGAGATGTACGCTCCAAAATACTTGGAAAAGCTTTCTGAGAAAATACCTATCAATCCAAGAAGGATGAGATCCCATGCAAGTGTTGCAATCATGAGGATCAAAATTGAGGCATCTTTCCTTATCAGGGGTTTCAGGACAAGGAGATAGGTGATAACTCCAATAAAACCGCCAAAAAGAATCGCAAATGGAGCAGAAAAATATGGACTAAATTTAAATAGTTTATAAATTATATAAGCAATATATGAAGAAAAAATTGCAAAGCTTCCCTGTGCAAAATTGGGAACGGATGTGGTAATGTATGTCAAAGTCAAGCCGATTGCAAGGAGAGTGAGAAGATTGGCGTAAGTTACTGCCCCTTCAAGTACACTCATGGGGTGAAGTTGCAGTAAACTTTATAAAAAATTAATGGTCATTATCCATCATGAGCGTGAAGTATTTTGTAATAATTGCCGCAATAGTGCTGGTATTGACACCAATGGCTTCAGCAAAAGAAATAAGCATCGGCGTGCTTGTAGATCTGTCAGGGCCACTCACAACCTACGGAAACGATATCGCAAACACACTGAAAATTGCAGAGAAGGACATAAACAGCTATTTTGCTCAGAAAGGAGAGGATTACACCGTAAAGTTCTACGTAGAGGACACAAAGGTTGATCCAAAACAAGCTCTTGACAAAATCCAATCTCTGTACAGCAGGGGGATCAATCTCGTTATCGGACCAATGGGAAGCGGGGAGGTTGCCAACATAAAGGACTACGTCACATCGAACAAGATAATAATAGTCTCCCCATCCTCAACAGCTCTGCCAACGATAATCGGATTTGCAAAGCCATCAGACAAGAAGTACATATTCAGATTCGTTGGAACTGATGATCTGCAAACAAGTGCAATAGCAAGCGAGCTGAGAGATGCTGGAATAAAGGGTGTCGTCATAACATACATCGGAAATGCATGGGGCAAAGGATTGTATGAGGAGATAAAACCCAAACTGAAGGCTATGGGAATCGAGGTTGCAAAGGTAGTTGAATACCCAGAACAAACGCCTGCAGACTTCTCGCCATACCTCTCAAGCCTTGAAGATGGTGTAAAGAAGCTTGCAGACAAGTATGGCTATGACAAAGTTGGAGTTGTTGCTTTCAGCTATGAAGAAGTTTACACAATGCTCGCTCAAACTCCAGACAATTCACCTCTGCTCAGCGTCGTGTGGTTTGGGTGTGATGGAACAGCCCAGAGCAGCAAGATAAGCAACGCCCTCGATAAGGTAGAAAAAGTCGGCATGTATTCAACTCTCTTCTCGTCAAAAGGTCCTGCCTACAGTGATCTTGCCAAGAAATATCAGGAAGCTGGCTATAAGGGCACTCCATATCAGTATGCCATGAATGCCTATGATGCTGCGTGGGTTCTTGCCATTGCCTATGCTGATGTTGTCAAGGAGAAGGGAAGCTATGACCCGGATGCGATGGTTGAAGAGATGAAGGTTGTTGCAGAGAAATACAGCAATGGGGACTATGGCGTGCAGCCAGTTAGCGGAGCGATAAAGCTGAACGAGTGGAATGACAGAGCGAGTGGAGATTACGCCATATACTACGTCAGCAGTGCTGGAAAGTGGGAGCAAGCAGGTCTCTGGAAGTTTGCAACTGGCAAGGTTGAATGGACGCACAAGCCTGTAGCTCCAGCACCACCCAAAGAGAAGAAAACTCCAACACCGGAAAAGACAGAGACCGCAAAGCCAGTGAAGACTGAGGAGAAAAAGACAAAAACGCCTGGATTTGAAATTATAGCCGGAATTCTGGCAGTTGCCCTTGCAGTCAGACTGAGAAGAAGAACATGATTCTCCAAACCTTCAATCTTTCTAAATTTTTTGAGGGTTTAAAAGCATTAGACGGTGTTAGCATTTCTGTTCCAAGAGACTCACTGACTCTTATAATAGGACCAAATGGAAGCGGAAAAACCACATTCATAAATACGGTGACAGGATTTTACAGGGCTGATGGAGGGAGAGTGGAGTATGAAGGAAAGGATATAACAAATCTCCCACCCCACAGGATTTTCAGTGAAGGAATCGTGAGAACATTTCAGATCTCAAGACCGTTCAAGAAACTGACAGTTCTTGAGAACATGCTCATACCCCTAAATAATCCAGGAGAGAGGATAAGAAATACTTTCATAAAGAACTGGATTGATTTTGAAAGAGAACAGGTTGAAAAAGCCTACGAGATACTTGAGTTCCTCAACATAGACCATCTGACCTTTGAGAAAGCTGAAACTCTGAGTGGTGGTCAGCTCAGACTTCTTGAGATAGGCAAAGCTCTGATGACAGATGCAAAGCTGATTGCGATGGACGAGCCACTTGCAGGAGTTGCTCCATCCTTAGCTCACGAGATTCTCAAAAAGATCAGAGAACTCTGTGAGAGCGGAAAAACTTTTTTAATTGTGGAACACAGGCTTGACATCATACTCGACTATGCTGACAAGATATATGTGATGGGAAATGGAAAAGTTATAGCCGAAGGAGGCAGAGAAGTGATAGAGAAACCAGAAGTTGTGGAGGTGTACCTTGGTGCTTGAAACCCACGAGCTTTCATCAGGCTACAAGGAGCTTCACATTCTTTTTGATGTGGATTTCAAGGCTGAAAAAAAGAAAATCACTGCCGTTGTTGGGCCGAACGGAAGTGGAAAATCAACACTGCTGAAGTCCATTTTCGGCTTCACAACGATATATAACGGGAGAATCATCTTGGACAGAGAAGAGATAACTCACCTGCCACCGCACGAAAAAACAAAGCTCGGGATAGCATACCTGCCCCAGACAGATAATGTTTTTACAGAGCTAACAGTTCGAGAAAATCTGGTGATAGCTGGATACATACTGGATGAGGCAGAATACCACGACAGACTTGAACTTGCATTGAACGTATTCCCAGAGCTGAGGGACAAGATGGACAGGAAAGCAGGGATGCTGAGCGGTGGTGAAAGGCAGTTTCTCGGTATAGCATCAGCTTTGATAAGAAGGGCAAGAGTTTTGATGCTCGACGAACCAACAGCCATGCTCTCTCCAAAGTTCGCATCTCAGGTTTTCGAGAGGGTATTAAGTTTAAGGGATGAACTCGGCCTTACAATTGTTCTCGTTGAGCAGAATGTTATAAAGGCTCTTGAAATGAGCGACAATGCCTTAATGCTCATTGGAGGAAAGGTTGCCTTCAGCGGTACCGCAAGAGAATTGCTTGAGCATGAGAAATTCGAGAGATTTATTGTCGGCTACACTCTGTGAGAGTTTTTTTAGACCTCAGAAATTATCTTGATTGCTGACTTTTTCATCTGTTTATCAGGCTGGAAAACCACCATCCCCTCAAACTTTTGTCTTTATTTATTCATCTTTTCAGAAGGTCATGGTGTTAAGAGTGAATTTAGGATAGATCTGGTATCAGATAAAACATTATATACTCATCTCTCCATAATATCGATCAGCAATGCAGGGACTTCTGGTAACAAACGTGATAAAA
This sequence comes from Geoglobus sp., assembly GCA_027019885.1. Lineage (GTDB taxonomy): Archaea > Halobacteriota > Archaeoglobi > Archaeoglobales > Archaeoglobaceae > Geoglobus. The sequence goes on along the minus strand of JALUWC010000229.1, from coordinate 1,771 downwards.
ATTCTGGACAAGGCAGGTTATGTGGTAACAGACTTAGCGGAGACCAAACCCAGATGCTTTGATGTTGTGGCAAGAAAGGGAGATGTTGTGCTTTTTCTAAAAGTTCTCTACAACATAGACTCATTCAAATCTGAAATGGCCAAGGAGATGAAGATAATTGCAAGGGTGCTGAAAGCGAGCCCCGTTGTTATTGGTGAGAGATACAAGTCTGACTATCTTGAAAGGGGTGTTGTCTACACAAGATACGGAATTCCCGTTCTCAACATGGCAACCTTCTATGACATGGTTGTTGAGGATATGAAACCGCTGATATACTCTGCTCCAGGAGGGTACTACGTAAAGCTGGATAACGAGAAAGTAAAGAAAGCAAGAGAAGAGCTTGGAATGTCTGCAGGGGAACTTGCCACGCTCCTTGGAGTTTCGAGAAGAACTGTGATGCTTTACGAGGAGGGGATAGACACAAACATTGAAAACGCAATAAAACTTGAGGAGATACTTGGAGAGAGTGTTGTAAGGGAGATAGATGTGCTGAATTTCATTGAAAACTTAGAGGGCTTTGAAGACGGAGAAATGCATGAATATGGCAAAAAAGAGGGAGAGATAATATCCAATCTTCAGGAAATAGGAGTGGATGTCATCCCTATAAAGCATGCTCCATTTGATGTCATCTCGAAACCAGAAAATGAGCCCGTTCTGACAGGAATTAAGCAGGTAAGAGAGATCGGTAAGAGAATAGACCACATGGGCAGAATAAGCGAGATCGTATCAAAGATGGCTGCTTATATCGTCGAAAAAGACGTGAAATGCAGAAACGAAAATGTAGTCATAATCATGAAAGAGGAACTGAGCTGCATCTCAAATCCAAAGGATTTTTACAGGTTGCTTTATGAGAAAAAGGACAGGCAGGAGGAGTGAGTAGTTTTCAGATGTGATTTTTTGAAAAACGAAAAAGCTTAAACAATACTCGCTTTTTTATCAAAAATATTCAGAACGGTTTTATTGCCAGTGAGCGTCTAATTTTTTAAATTTAAACAAACTCTGATGTTTCTCTCCTGAAATTTTCTTGGTGTTTTATAATCCCTTTGAATTTAAATGAAGCATCACAGCAGAGGGCATTTTTTCGGTGATATTCTCTGTCAACTCTATCAATAAATATAATGTCAAAGATTCTGTCAAGTGTTCTGTCAGTTTCTGGACTCGCTCTGTTACTGCAGGGTTTTGATACGCAATCCTTATTCCAAGCTCCCTCAATTTAGTATAAAATGGCCAAACAGATGGACTGCATTGGATGGAGCATCAATTGAATAGGCTTCGGCAAAAGATGTGTAAAAACCATAGCATTCATCATGATACGTAACAACCTTCCGAAACATTCAGCTTTCTCAAATTTTCAATGATCTTCTTGCCCTTTCATTTATTATTGAGATAATACCGTAATGAAGCAAATGAGACTGCAGAAAAGATGCCTCTCTCTGCTAACCGACTAACCCTCAAATCTGCAATTTTTAGTCTCTTATTTTCTGCATTCTTAAAAGAATAGTTGAGATGTATGCAATCAGCCAGACACGAATACGTTTCGCATTTGAAACAGAGATCGGGTCTGAAATCAAGTTCAGATATGTTAAAAACAATTTCTCCAATTAAAAATAGCTGTTTCGGATTTTCGGTAGGGATTCAAAGGAATGGTGGTGTGAGCTGCCTGCTTTACTCACCAAAAATTTTATATAGAAGTTCCATTCCACTAATCACAGAAAAGGGAGGTGGGTGGAGA
>JALUWC010000228.1 GCA_027019885.1 Geoglobus sp. | reverse complement strand
AAATGAAACGGTCATAAAAACATCGGCTGGAGCTATGTTTCACATAGACATCTCAAGGGTTTCAAATCTTGCAAACTCAATCAAAAAGTTAAAGAAGTACGGCTTTCTTGTTGCTGGAGCAGAGCCACAAGGGAAAAATCTTGCTGAAATTCAGTTTGAAGTTCCCCTTGCACTCGTCATAGGTGGGGAGGATGAGGGAATATCAAAGCCTGTCAGAAAGCAGTGTGATGAGCTTGCTGCAATCCCATCAAATGGAAAAATCAGCTCTCTCAACCTGTCATGTGCTTCAGCCGTTATGCTTTATGAAATCAGGAGGAGGATAAAATGAATGGTGTTTTCTTTGCGATTCTTGCAGCACTGCTGTGGGGGTTTGTGCCTGTGCTTGACAAAACCGCCCTTCAGAGTGGCATTTCAATTTACTCCGCAATCCTGATTCGAGCTATTGGCTCTGTTTTGATAATGGGGCTGGCGGTCATATACCTTGGGGGGTTCAGGCCTGATGAATTCAGTATTAAAAGTGTGAGCTTTCTGCTTGTTGCCGGAGCTATAGCAGGTGGAATTGCAATGATAGTTTATTTCATGGCTCTTCAAACAATAGGGGCAGCGAGAACCATTCCGATAACATCTATATACCCGCTTTTCACAATTGTGTTCTCCTTGCTCATACTCAGGGAGCAGTTCAACATGGTGAATGTTTTTGCCGGTACAGCTCTGATAGTTGCAGGTCTTATAATCCTCCAGAGGTGATTTCATGGACATAGAGGGGTTTGCAAGAAGGCATATCAGCGATGAGGGGCTTGAGGAAAAGCTTGCAGAGAGGATTCTGGAGTTCAAGGATGTTGGTGATGATACAGCCCTTAAAATTGCGAGGGCAGTCATAACCGAGGTTAAGAATGCCTACTCGAAAACAAACTGGCTTCTTGATTATCATAAAAGTGGAGTTACAATGGGAAAGTTTGGAGTGGGTAGCAGAGGAACAGGTGATTTCTATGTCCATTCAAAAATTGCAGAGATGTGTGGGGATGCTGTTGTCAGCTCAAAGGATCTTGATGATGCGGGAGTAATCAAAGCTGGGGATTACTACATCTCCATTGCAGTTGATGGCATTCATTCGAGACTGAGTGAGTTTCCATTTATTGCTGGATTTCATGTCACAAGGGCTGCAATGAGGGATGTTCTTGTGATGGGCTCAAAACCAGCGGCTCTTTTCTCAGACATACACATTGCCGATGATGGAGACGTTTCGAAGATATTTGATCACATCGCCGGAATTACAGCAGTCAGCGAGCTGACAGGCGTGCCGCTGATAGCTGGCAGCACGCTGAGGATTGGAGGTGACATGGTCATAGGGGAGAGAATGACAGGGGCTGTTGGATGTGTTGGCATTTCTGACTTCATAACCCCAAGAAGAAATGCCAGTCCTGGAGATGTGATCATTCTCACAGAAGGAGCAGGAGGTGGGACTGTTGCAACCACAGCAATTTACTACGGAATGCATGAGGTGGTTGAGGAGACAATCAACCTGGACTTTGTTTTCTCTGCTCTGTCTCTGATTGATTCAGGAATCGTAAAGAAGGTTCATGCGATGTCTGATGTTACAAATGGCGGGATAAGGGGAGATGCGGAGGAAATTTCAAGGGCGAGCAGGTGCTCTCTTTACTTTGAAATCGAGAAGATAGAGAATTTGATAAACAGAAGAGTCCTTGAAATGCTTGACAGCTTGGAGATAGACTTTATGGGTGTCTCAATTGATTCCCTGATGGTGATATGCCCTGAAGGCGTGGCCAATGAGGTTGGTGAGGCAATAAAGCAAGCGGGCGTCAGGTCAGACATTGTTGGGTGGGTTGAAAAAGGAAAAGGGGCGTTCTCTGTGGAAAATGGAAAAACAAAGCCCTTAAAGCCGAAATTCAGAGAGTCAGCCTACACTCCGATAAAGAAGCTTGTTGGAGAGGAGAAGCCAGAGGATTTTGAGGAGATGAAGATGTCAATAGATAAATCATTCAATGCAGCTCTTGAAAAGAAGAAAAAGGTTATGGAAATGCTAAAAAGGAAGATCCCATCTATGTGAGGGATCGTTCTCTATGTATTTTTCAACCAGCCTTTTTTCGATATCGACTTCAAAGTAATTTGCAAGGCTAAGTATCATGAAAAGGCAATCGGCAAGCTCTTCCACTATCAATTCTTTTTCAGACTTTCTCACAGCTTCGGCAAGCTCTCCTGCCTCTTCAAAAAACACAGCAAGCAGAAAGAGCGCCCCAGACCTGGAATCGGTTTCGGAATACTTTTCTCTTATTCCGAGCATCAATTCTGAAAGCTCCATAATGCAGGCATTGCAAAACCATGAATAAATCTTTTTGAAAAATGCAGAGAAAATGATATATCTGATCTTTCGGATTAGGTATTATGAGGTA
>JALUWC010000227.1 GCA_027019885.1 Geoglobus sp. | reverse complement strand
TGGGAATTATAATTACACTTTTTATCATGTACCTAATTCCCGTTATGCCTTCCGAAATTCCAGAAAATATGGGTAATTTCGTGTTTTATCCAATTATACTGGTTTTAGTGATTTCTGGATTTCAGATGGACAGGCTGTACAGACAGCTACAAACAAAAAACAGAAGAAAATTATTAGCTCTTGAGTATTCTCTGATTACTTTCTCGTTTATTCTGTGGCTCATAAAAGCAGTAATGGGTGAAGGAAATACTTCAGAGATCATGCTGCTCTCCGTTTTTTCAATTAATCATTTTTCATCCGCATTCATCTTTAAGGACTATTACACATATCTGGGATCGTTATCCGGATACTCACTTGAAATTCTCATAGAAAGTGCTGGCGGGATGGTCGTTACAGTTATGGCTGGAATTTTAATGACCTCTGGAAGCTTGATAGCTGTGCACGTGAGATGCATTGAGACAAGAAAAAGAGAATATGCACAGGGTAAAATGAAAATAATCGGAGAGCTGGAAAAATTAATCAGCAATCGATAAATTTTTATTTTTCCAAATCTCCAAAATAAAATAGCAAAATTTCAGGAGAGTGTGTTCATGAACGATCTCGAGCTGTCCCTCCTGATTGCAGAAACACACATTAATGAACTCGGTTTGGAGATTGAATGCAATGTTGAATTCTTCCCGAACGAATCAAAGCGTGTTCTGTTCCCAGATAACGTGTCCGGAGTGTATATCCCAGCAGAGAAAACAGCATATGTGAGAAGAGGGAGCATACCCAGAATGGTAGAGACAATCGCTCACGAAAGTGCCCATCACTTCCTACTCCACAACTCGGAGCTTGGAAAGGAGCTGATCAGGCACGACATAATAATCAGAATGCATGATAACGGTGAGATTCTGGCAGAGATAGATGAAAATTACAGAGTTCTGATGCTTATCTCGAGATTTGTCAACGAGGGCTTTGCGAGCTTTGCTGGGTGCTACGTTCTGAGGAGATTTGCAGATGTTGTGAGGAGTGAGATGCACGAAAAAACAGAATACAGCAGACTTGACATTCTTAAGCTAAATGAGGTTCTTTCAGAGCTTGCATTCACATTTGACGGCAGAAGCTACGATTACTATTACGGCAGACTGGAGTTTGAGAGAATCGCCGGAGTATTTGGCAGGCAAAGTGCTGTTGTTGCTGCGCTCGCATCCATGAATGTGAAATACTCAGTCCTGCTCGATGAGGTGATTGAATACTACTCAAAACTGAGAGGTATGATATACAGAGGCTCTGAACTCAGCGAGCCTGTTCTGAATCTTCATCCAGAGTTCTATTCCAGAATTCCCCACTTCAGACTCCTCACTTTTTCCAGAATTCTGCCCAAGTTTGTGGAAAGGGTTTACGATGCCAGTCCAGATTACTTCCTAAATCAAATCGAGAGGCATCTTGGGAGAGAGTTCTTCAATACACACGTGAAAAAGCTTTCACTACCCCTTAGCAAAATCAAGCTCGGATATCTCACTGGAAAATTCCTGAAAACCAGAAATCCTGAAGTGTTTCAGGGTTATGAGGTTCCGGATGAGATAAGAGTCAGAGCTCAATACGGCCTGGATATCAAAGATTATTGCAGAAAAGACCCTGAAATTTATGCCGGGTACTTGCTTTCAGAGCTCGAAGGTGCTTCAGCCGTAAGGGCTAAGGAGATATTGAGAGAGCTGATAGAACTTGGATTGCAGGATGGTTATGACGTGATGAGAAGAGTTGAGTATGGGGACATGGAAGCCGTTAAAAGGCTCATTCATAAATATGTGGGTTTTTAGTATCATTTTATCCATCATGGAGAAAAAATTTAAGTAATAGTTTTGCTGAAAGTAATGATCAATGATGATCACAGGCAGAGGTGCAGTCTGTTTGCTCTTTGCAGTGATTCTTCTTTCGGTGATTGTCTATCCAGTTGCGGGAGTGGAGCCGGAGTGGAGCTATAAATCTGGAAATCGGATTCGTTCGGTAGCAATAAGCTCAGATGGCAGTTATGTGGTTGCTGGGAGTTATGATGGTAAAGTGTACATGTTCGATAGAAGTGGAAAAGTGCTGTGGAGTTATGAGACTGGTAACTACGTCTTGTCAGTAGCCATAAGCTCAGATGGCAGTTATGTGGTTGCTGGGAGCGGGGATGGTGACGCATATTTCTTTGACAGGGATGGAAAGCTTTTGTGGAGTTATCAAGCCGGTGCCGCCTTCTTGTCAGTAGCAATAAGCTCAGATGGCAGTTATGTTGTTGCTGGAAGTGCAGATAATAAAGTCTACATGTTCAATAGAAGTGGAAAAGTGCTGTGGAGTTATGAGACTGGTAACTACGTCTTGTCAGTAGCCATAAGCTCAGATGGCAGTTATGTGGTTGCTGGAAGTAGGGATGGTGACGCATATTTCTTTGACAGGGATG
>JALUWC010000226.1 GCA_027019885.1 Geoglobus sp. | reverse complement strand
CTTGTATATGTCCTTCATGAGCTGCTCCACGCCTCTGAGGTTTCCTGCTTTGGTAAAAGGACCCCAGGACGTGGTGCCGACCAGGTATCTGTCTCCGATCTCGTTATGGACGATTTCTGAAGCTTTCCAGATGGTCTGGATTGCCTCGCTCTCGTAAATATTCTCTATCTCCAGGGCATCAAGGTCCTCAGGCGAGTGGACTATAGGTCCTTCCAGATCCGGGGCACCTATGTGCCTTACCTTGATTTTCCCACCTATGGCCGCAGCAAGGAAATTGTTGTATCCAGAACCGGGATAAACCATGTCTGACTGCAAAATGTCGGCAGTTTTGATTATAAGCTCGGCATACTCTTTGGGCTTGCCTATAAAGTAGAGAAAATCCTTTCCGGAGTTTTTGATGGTCCACATCCCCCCTCCGAAAATTACCGCAGGGACTCTCTCGGGAGTTCCAAGCCCAAAAGCTTCAAGAAGTATGTCCTTTGGGTGCAATTTCATCACCTCTGTTAATTAAAACAAATAGTTCACACTAATATGGATAAAAAATTAATAACAAAATTAGCCTCTGAATTCAGGAGGCTTGAGATACTCCCAATCCTCTCCTTTCCTGTATTTCTGGGCAATTTCCAGAGTTTTTGCAGCATATTCGAACGCATACGGAATGCCGGGGTTGTTGGGATAGAAACCGGCTCCTACGAATCCAACAGCAACGGCTTCCAGAATCTCCTCATCTGTGGCTCCTGCCTCAACAGCAGCGATTACATGAACTATACACCTTGGTGAGGCGGTTGCAACACCTATGGCTGTGAACATCAGCTCCTTGGTTTTCCTATCAAGGGCTCCATCACCAAATATCTCCTCGTAAAAATCTGCAAATTTTTTGGCGGCGTCTGGCCATACCTGGCATATGGGCTTCAGAAATCTCGGCAGCAGTTTCATTTTCTCCATCACATATTCCTCACACTCATTCCCCATAGTTTCACTCTCCTCCCCATTCTCAGAATTATAATTTTTAATAACAATATTTAAGCTTTTCTCTCAAAGACCACTATTAAAATTATATTTCGTTCCTGATTTTTGGGTAATTATTGGATATTATCCAAAAATAGAGCGAGGAAATTGCGATCAAAATTATAATTTGAGTATTTAAATTATTAAATTTAAATTTATATTGTAAGTTATAAGTCTGAAAGATTTTTCAGCAGAATAAGCCCCATTTTACCGGAGATAAAAATAAAATGGAAGGATTTGAATCATGATTTTCCAGCAAGAAAATCGGCGATCCTCTCTGCCAGAATTGTGTTGTTCTCAAGGAATACGTAAGGCGGAGTGAGGAAGGTGAAGTCCCCTACAGCAAGGACACTTGCATTGGTGGCAATCACCGGAAATGCCGATGCAGTTTCAGTGTAGGAAGAGCGGGTATCCTGGGGTGAGAATGCAAAGGGGGTTTTGGAATAAACGGCAGTGGATGTGAATAGAACGATTCTTTCCAGCCCTCTTACCAGCTTATCATCGGCAAAGTCCCACACAATTACGTTGCGGTAAATGCCGTAGGAGCTGTTCTGGTTGTAGATATATCCAGGATAAAAAAGAGTGCCGAATCGAGAAGCAAGGGAATTTATACCTGCAACCGAAGAATCCTGACCTTCACTTATCTCCGGGTCAAATGCGAGAAACAGCCTTCCACCTTTCCGCATCATCTCCTCCACACACTTTACTTCCTCATCGCTGAATGGGCTTTGGGGAGAGATGACAATTAGGGCTGATGCGTTTCTGACCACCTCACAGAAGGTGCTTTCGGAGTAACCTGTGTATGTTATGCTGAGATTTCTCTCAAGAAGCAACCGCTCCAGAAAAACCAGATCATCTCTTTGAAACCTGTTGGAGTGGGATGAATCCACCACAACATCCGCCTGCCTCACTGAAGGTTCATAGGTCACTTCAGACTCAGCCCCTTCACCCTTTTCATTACTTTCATTATCTCCATTCTTTGGAGAGGTGTCGGAAAAGTAGATTACAAAGCCACCGTCAAAAAGGGAAGTGGATGTGTTTATCATGTACTCCGAAACGCTTGGCTTCAGCCAGATGACTGAGTAACGCTTCAACCCTGCCATCTCTGCTGCCTTCTTCACACCGTCATATGTGGAACCTATATCGTCAATCAGACCCATTTTAAGGGCTGAAACACCAAGATACACCGTTGCCCTGGAAAGCTCCTGAGGGCTGACATTCAAGCTTTCACCCCGTTTATGTATTACTGCTGAAAGGAAATTTTCCTGAGCCCTTTTGAGCTTTAATGGAAAGGTTAGAATGTCTGTCCCCGTAATCTTGTGCTCACCTGTTTCAATCTGGGATCTTAAAGGCGTGTGTCTTTGAGGCATTGGAGCAATGACTCCTATACTTCCCACACTGGATGTTGGAGTGGCATAAT
>JALUWC010000225.1 GCA_027019885.1 Geoglobus sp. | reverse complement strand
TTTGAGAAAAAAACTTCTCCCTAATTCTATCGTCTTCAATAATCCTCTTGCTCCATCCTGAAGCCACAACAGTCTTGAAATCATACTTAAGCTCTTCCCACCAGTTGACAAAAACTCCAGCAACCCTGAACTCATCCAGAACGCCAAGGGGCAGAAGCTTCTGCTTGAGACTCTCAAGAGCTTCATTTCTGAAATCCCAGAGATTATTGTTTCCCGGGAAGCTCTCCATCTCCTCTGCAACCTGGGCCCACCATTCTTCAAGCTTCCGGAAATGCTCCTCATACCTGTTTTTGACACTCTCATGGGACTCTACTGTGTTCTTAATCTGGCTTTTTTCTCTTATGTCCTCTCTAAATGCGAAATGGTCTTCGTCAAGTTCAGTAAAGAAGACCTCTTCACCCACCCCAAACTTCTCCATCTGCTTCTTGTAAAACCTCACCTCTCTTTTGGGGACTCCACCAACCAGGTGAGCCCTGACATCCTCTATTTCAGGGTCTGGAGAGCTGTCAACGTACCTTCTTATGTTCAGATTGTAATCGTTCTCCTCTATCTCTTTAATATCAACAAGTCTGGAGTACTTTGGTATCTCCATCTTTTTCTCGAAAACTGTCACGATTTTCTCAATATCTTCAGGTCTCAGATAATTCTGATTCCTGCCTTCACCGTATTCCCTCTCTGCGTTTATGAAAAAGACCTTGTTCCTCAAATGCTCAGGCTTATTTTTGTTTATCACAATGATGCAGGCCGGAATTCCAGTATTGTAGAAGAGCTTTGGAGGCAGACCAATTATGGCCTCAATCAAATCATCTTTTACGATTCCCTCTCTTATGATCTTTTCTTGCCCACCCCTGAAAAGAACCCCGTGGGGCATGACTGTTGCCAGCATTCCATTATCGTTAAGGCTCGCAATCATGTGTTGCAGGAACATTAAATCCGCTTTCTTTCCATTTTCTGGAGTGAAACCATATTTGAATCTCTCTGGAAATTGCATGTTCGCGTTGGTATAATTCTGAGAGAAGGGAGGATTGGCTAAAATCCTGTCAAACCTCTTGATATAGCCATTCTCAAGAAACATCGGGGTTGTAAGCGTGTCTTCATTTTCTATGTGAGCATCAGGAATGTCGTGGAGGATCATGTTCATCTTGCATATGGACCAAGTAACACCGTTTAGCTCTTGCCCATAAAGCGCAAGGTTCCTCGGATTTTGTCCCTGTTCTTCAACGTATCGCCTCGCTTCTATCAAAAATCCTCCAGAGCCACATGTTGGATCGTATACGCTCATTCCTTCCTGAGGCTTGACGAGCCTGACCATCAGAGTTTTAACATGGGGCGGAGTGTAGAACTCACCTCCTTTCTTTCCTGCAGAATCTGCAAATTCTTTTAAGAGATATTCATATGCTGCACCAAGCAAATCGGGGAATTCAAAATCCTCATTTCTAAGTCTGTATTTGTTGAAATGATGGATTAAATCGATCAGCTGTTGATCTTTTAGCCTCGTTTTACCTTTTACGGCGTTAAAGTCAATGTGTCTTAACACCCCATCCAGTTCTGGATTTACCTCTTCTAAAGCAGCAAGAGCTTTGTTTAACTGGTTGCCGACGTCTTCTTTCAAATTCAGAATATTTTCCCACCTTGCTCTTTCTGGAACAAAGAAAGTATCGCCATAAGTAGTAGGATCTTCGAGAAGCTCCTCTATTTCCCCCTCAGAAAAACCCTGGTTTTTAAATGTCTCTCTGAGTTCTTCCCTTTTCGCCTCGAAAACATCATTTACACGTTTCAGGAAAAGCATGCCAAAAATATACTCTTTATACTCTGAGGCATCCATTTTTCCCCTCAAAATGTCTGCAGCTTTAAAAAGATGAGTTTCCAACTGTTTAAGTGTAATCTTCCCGTTATTCATTCTGATACCTCCATTTTACTTTTTCTTTTTAATTGAATTATTATCTTTTTTGTTCCATGTTTCATACGTTGGCCTGGGTTTTCTTGAAATCTTCTATACTGCCTTTATTCCTTCTGACAATTTTGAATTTCTTCTCCTTGAGCCAGTTCACAACTTTCTTTTTAGCAATCCTGCCTTGGTGATATTTGTTTACCATATTAGTTGATTGAATTACTATTACTTAAATTTTTTATTCAACAATAAATGTATCTCAAAAGTGTTCGATATCAAGGCAAATTTCTGACAACCCAACATTTTTAAAGATGCTAAGAAAATAATTCATAGATGTTTGAACATGGGAATAACCGTATCGAGCGATGAGATCAAAGAATACGAGGAGCTGAAGATAATATCCCAGCTTACACCTGTTAAGGTAAAATTAAAGGAGTGGGATGATTACATAGAGTGGAAGACGTACGTTAAAAGTCTAAAAGACCTCGAACAGAGACTGAGAGAGATTAACGATGCCAAAGACCTTAGAATTGCTTAAAAG
>JALUWC010000224.1 GCA_027019885.1 Geoglobus sp. | reverse complement strand
TTAATTTTTTCTCGGTTCAGTCCTCCAGCTTTCTGTCAGCTTCCCTTAAAATCGGCTTCCATAATTCGCATTTACCACCATTTCCCACTCTACCAAGCCCACATTCCATTGCAGTTAAGTTCAATGGTTCTTTCTCAGAGGGTTTTGAATGAATACAGCTCATGCATTCCTCATCTCTCCTTGCCAGAGTTCTTAGGGCTTTCTCAATATTTCTTCTTATAAGAATCTCTGCCTGGAACACCTCTGAATTCCCATATCTTTCCGGATTGCAAGAACAATCTCTGCATTCTTCTTGTATTGATCCACAAGCTCCCTGAGTTTCAATACATCACCTTCCCTTTACTTCTTATACAATATTAACTGGTGTTTTTCTGTATAAAACACTTACGAGGAGGGGAAAGCGATTTATTTAACGTTTCAGGCAGTATACTGGGCGACATAATATGAAAAAGAGAAAGGTAACGATTACAGTTGATGAGGAAATCATAAGATGGGTGGAAAAAGAGATAGCGAGAAAGAGATTTGCAAGCATAAGCCATGCTGTTGAGTATGCATTGGTGAGGCTGATTGAAAGTGAGAAGGAATGGGCCAATGAATAGATGAATACCATCCAATAATTCACGGCTCAAAAACTCTTATTTTAACTAACTTTTAAATTTTCACAGCTCTCTCCAGATTTCCCCCTGTCAAATGTCGCACTCAAAGCATCACTTCTGTTCTTGAATGGAGAGGTATCGGAGATTGTAAGGACAACACTATTGACAACTAATTAATATAGCAAAGCCAAGAAAAATCAAAGCATGCATGCATTTGTGATTTCAGGCATACAAAGCGGAACGGGAAAGACAAGCATCTCTATCGCAATCACAGCAGCCATCATGAGAAGAAATCTGAAAGTTCAGCCATTCAAGGTTGGACCCGACTTCATAGACCCCTCTCACTACTCATTCTGCGAGTGGGCAGTCAATCTCGACTCTTTTATGATGGATGAGGATGGTGTCAGAAGATCATTTTCAAAGTGGATGAACGGAAAGGATGTAGGAATAATTGAGGGTGTCATGGGTCTGTTTGATGGATACAGGCTTTCCACTTTTTCCTCAACATCCCATATCGCAAAAATCCTCAATCTGCCGGTAATTCTTGTGATGGACGTGAAGGCGATGTCTCTATCAGCCCTCGCACTTTTTGAAGGCTTCAGAAATTTTGATAGAGGGCTGAACATAGCTGGAGTTATTTTCAACAATGCAACACGGTTTCATCAAAAATTAAAGAGAGTTTTTGAAGAAAGAGGATACAGAGTTTTTGGAGTTGTTCCAAAATCAGAGATTCTTGAAATGGAAAGCAGACATCTCGGACTTCACTTGGGCATGGAAGTTGATAGAGATGTTAATGCACTTGCTGAGTTTGCAGAGGAGCACATAGATCTGGATGGTATTCTGGAAGTAAGTGAGATTCATAACGAATTTTATAAAGTTGAGAAGGATTTTGAGGAAAATGGGAATTTAAGAATAGGCATTCCATTCGATCAGGCGTTCTCATTTTACTACAGAGATAACCTTGATGTCCTGAAAAAGATTGGGAGACTGGAATTTTTTTCTCCTTTGAAGGGGGAAAGGGTAGACTGTGATGTTTACTACATTGGTGGCGGGTATCCAGAGCTGTACGAGTTCCCAGATTTTCTGAAATTTATCAAGAAGGAGGCATTGGATGAGAAGCCAGTATATGCTGAATGTGGTGGAATGATGGTTCTCGCAAGGAGCCTTGAAAGTGAAGAGACGAGAAGAAAGATGGCTGGAGTGCTTGACATTGATATCGTCTTTACTAAAAAGCTTCAGGCTCTCGGATATGTGAAGGGAGAAATAATAAACGAAAATCCTTTTTTCGATACTGGTTTTAGAGGCCATGAGTTTCACTACAGCTACGCAATTCCAGACAGTGACATGAGATTTGCATTCAGAACCGATGGGAGAGGAATCGATAATGGACTGGACGGTGCTTTGGCTTACAACACTCTGGCCGGATACAGCCACATCCATTTTTACTCAACAAAATTTCTGCCAGAACTTAGGGAAAAAGTTTAATCCCCCACATGCAACAATTTGTCAGGTGATGAGATGAAGGCGGTTATTGATGAAGACACATGCACAGGATGCGGGACTTGCGAAGATATCTGTCCTGAGGTTTTCAAGCTTGGAGATGATGGAATCGCGCATGTAATTGGAAACTGTGAGGACTTTATTGACTGCTGCAAGGAGGCAGAGGAGAGCTGCCCTGTTGGAGCGATAACAATTGAAGATTGAATTGCCAATTTCCTTTCTCAAACCTCCTGAGTAAAGACATTTTACCTTTTTTTTGAGTAAGATTTAAATTCCTGAATGATTTAGTTCAGGCAATGCTCCTCAGAACCTTAATCATAGCATTCATCCTGCTGTTCATC
>JALUWC010000223.1 GCA_027019885.1 Geoglobus sp. | reverse complement strand
GCACTGAAAACTGCAAAGAAGCTTGGCGGGAAAAGCTACTCATCAGGACTCTATCTGAGCAGGGAGTCAAGAGATATTTTCGAAAACTATCAGGAGCTTCTCAGATTTAAAAGAGAGACTGATCCATACAACCTGCTGAATCCAGACAAGGTGTTTCCATCGGGGATTATTCCAAGGATTATGGCAGTTGCAGAGGTGTTCTCATGAAGATACAGAACTCCCTGATAAACGATGAAGCATTCGTTTGTGTTCAGTGCAATTACTGCAGAGTTTGCCCCGCTTATTCCGTTCTGAAGTGGGAAAGCGTTTCTCCAAGAGGGAGAATTTACCTGCTGAGAGGAATAATAAAGGGTGAGATAGAGCCAGACAGCAGGGCTGTTGAGGATTTTTACAAATGCACAACATGCGGAGCATGCGAAACTGTATGTCAGACCTCAATACCCTTGGTTGAGGTGTGGGAAAAGGCAAGAGCCGAGATTGTTGATGCAAAAAAAGCCCCTCTGCCAGTTCACAGAAAGCTGAGAGAGGTGGCTGAAAAGAACGGCAATCCATATGGTGAAAGAAGGGGTGAGAGGGCAAAATGGGCCCGGCAGTATGAGTTCAAAGATCGGGCGGACATGATATACTTTGCTGGCTGCACAGCAAGCTACAGAATGTTTGAGCTTGCAAAGAGCACCGTCGAGTTTCTGAACAAAGCGAGAGTAAACTACACATATGCAAAGGAAAACGAATACTGCTGCGGCTCTCCATTTCTGAGGACAGGACAGAGGGAAATTGCATACGAGTTTTTCAGGAAGAACTACGGAGAGTGGAAAAAAAGAGGAGTGAAAACCATAGTGACAACATGCTCGGGATGCTACAGAACAATAGCCAAGGACTATCCTGAAATTGCAGAAGAGCTTGGCTATGAATGGAACTTTAAAGTCATTCACACCATTCACCTGATAAAGGATTTGTTTGACAGCGGAAAGCTCCAGTTTGAGAGGAGAAATGATAGAATCACATTTCATGATCCGTGCCACCTTGGAAGACACATGAAGGTTTATGATGTGCCAAGAGATATTCTGAAGGAGATGGGTTATGAGATCGTTGAAATGGAGCACACAAGAGAGGAATCGCTGTGCTGTGGAGCGGGAGGAGGAGTTAAATCCCAGTTCAAGGATCTGGCGATGAGCATAGGGAAAAGAAGAATAGAAGAGGCAAAAGAGACAGGTGCAGAGATGATTGTTTCTGCCTGCCCATTCTGCAAGCTCCATTTAAGTCATGCAGGAAATGAAGAAATTGGGGTTGTTGATGTGATTGAGCTTGTAAATGAGTGGGCAAAACCTTTAAATACTGATAAATCCAAGGATGGGGAACAGAAAGCAGGAGGAGTTGAAATTGGTAGAAATAACAGAAGTGAGGATATTCAAATCGAGAGGAGAAGGAGCGGTTAAGGCATACGCATCTGTCAGCCTCGATGGAGAATTTGTTGTCAAGGGGCTGAAGGTTCTTGAGAATGAGAACGGTCTTTGGGTGAGTATGCCTTCAAGAAAGGCAAAGGATGGGAGCTATCAGGACATCTTTCACCCTACAAGCAAAGAGGCGAGAGAGAAAATCGTCAATGCCGTTCTGGATGCATACAGACAGGCATAGCCCATAACGATTTTCTGAATTTTGATGAAGTTTTTTATACTGGTATTTTAATTTATCTTTATGGAGGACAGTATTGCAAGAATTGGCGTGAGCCTTCCAAAAAACCTTCTTGAAGAGTTTGATGCTGTCATACTAAACAGAGGGTATTCCTCACGAAGCGAGGCAATAAGAGATGCAATAAGGAACTACATCTTAGAGTACAAATGGATGGAGAGAGAAGAAGGAGAAGTTGTGGGTGTGGTGAATGTGATATACAATCACAACGTCAGGGGCGTAAATGATTCAATAATCAACCTGCAGCATGATTTTCATACAGTAATCACGACCACCCTCCACGTTCATCTCAATGAGGAGATGTGCCTTGAGATGATTCTGGTTAGAGGAGATATGGGGGATATAAAAAGTCTTGTTGACAGAATAAGCTCGACAAGAGGAGTGATAAACGTAAAGCTCATAACAGCCATGAGAGAATGATAGATCTCATACTCATAGCCCTTCTTTTCAGCCTTCACCAGATTTTCATAAGGAAGGGGGTAGAGCATGGAGACGCAAACTACGGAGCCTTGGTTAGCCTTTTAACAACATCTGTTATCTTCTCAGCCCTCTCCATAAACAGAATTGCTTTTAATTTGCAGTTTATAGCATATATGATTTTAGCAGGAGTTCTTCACTTTCTCGTGGCAAGAACTGCATTCTACAATGCCATAAGCAGGATAGGTGCAAACTCTGCTGGAAGTCTTTCTGCAACCAGGCTTTTCTTTGCAGTTGTATTCGGCTTCTCGATGGGTGAGGAGATTGGAGCA
>JALUWC010000222.1 GCA_027019885.1 Geoglobus sp. | reverse complement strand
TTTGTCCTCTTCACCAAGGACTGGGGATCTCTCATATTCCCTTATCATGCCCATAACATCCATCATCCTGTACAGTTCGTCAAAAGCTCTTTCAAGGCTTTCAAGACTCGCAGAGAACTGTTTGCGATTTACCTTTGAAGCGAAGTCGTGCATAATGGCAAGGGCTTTTGGAGTGTTAAAGTCATTTTCCAAAGCTTCAACAAAAGCCTCAATTGAAGAGGGGATTGCATCACCACCTCTGTTTCCATAAAACGTTTTTATGTATGCTATCTCCATATCCACGTTTCTCAGAGAGTTGAGCAGATACTCATAGGATTTTCTGGCTTCAATCATCTTCTCCTCTGAGTAATCCAAAGAGTGTCTGTAGTGGGCTGAAAGGAGAAGGTATCTCAAAGCCATTCCACCATGCTCCTCAACCACATCCCTTATTCTCACGATATTGCCAAGACTTTTACTCATTTTTTCCCCATTAACGGTAACAAAATTGTTGTGGAGCCAGCATTTAACGGGTTCCTTATCATACATCCCGAAGCTCTGAGCTCTTTCGTTTTCGTGATGCGGGAAAATCAGGTCCATTCCTCCCCCGTGAATGTCAAAGGGGATGCCGAGAATTTTGGAGGACATGACACTGCACTCTATGTGCCATCCAGGCCTCCCATACCCCCAGGGGGAGTCAAAATATGATTCTGCCTTAAAATCCTCTTCCTTGGCAGCTTTCCATAAAGCGAAATCTCTTGGATCTTTCTTTGAAGGATCTGGCTCAATTCTGTGCCTTCTGAGTTCTTCTGTCGAGAGTTTAGAGAGTTTCCCATAGCTTTTGAATGCTGGAACGTGGAAGTAAACGTCCATTCCTTTCTCCTTCTCAACAGTGTATGCATAGCCCTTCTCTATCAGAGTTTTAACAGCTTCGATAATGTCCGGAATGAACTCCGAGACCTTAGGTCTTATGCACTCTTTAACATTCAGCTCTTCTATATCCTTTAGAAACTCATCTATGAACTTTGATGAGACCTCAAGTGCCTTTTTACCCTCATTTACTGCTCTGCTTATTATTTTATCATCAATATCTGTAAAATTCTGAACCATCATTACCCTATGCCCTTTAAATTCAAGAAATCTCCTGAATGTATCAAAAAAGACAACATTTCTCGCATGACCGATGTGAGAGTAATCATAAGCAGTTATACCGCAAACATATATCCTTACAACCTCCCCAATATCAAGCTTCACAACCCGTCCACTCATTGTATCAAAAATCTTCATAAATCCACTGATTCCCTTTTAATTTAAATCAGTTGCTGGAGTTGAGCCAAGTGGGTGGATGGCTTTCAAAAATTGCCGGGAAGGAAAGGATAAGAAAGTACAGAATATACTCAAGAATGACAGATATAGGGTCGATATCAAGAAGATATTTTGTCATCGGATTTTTTGATGGCGTCCTCACAATAATGGGGCTCGTTCTGGGTGCGCATTTAAGCGGTGAGGCAAGCGGTCAGATGATATTCACGGCAGGAGTCGCAACAGCTCTTGCTCTTGGTATATCAAGCGGGTGGGGAGCTTTTGAGGCTGAAAGGGTTGAGCAAAAACTTCTGGCTATGAAGAAAAGAAGAGCACTTCTGAAAGCAGATGGTGAACAGTGTCTGATAGATGATGCTCACGGATTTGCCATGAGGGTCAGTTCTCTCGTTCACGCAATTGCACCGATCCCTGCTGGCATTCTTCCAATAACCCCTTATCTGTTTTTGAGAGAGGCAGATGCTTTTCCTGTCTCCATAGCTATCGGATTCCTTCTGCTCTTTGCGGTTGGAATGTCAATGGGCAGGGTTTCAAAAGAGAATCTCTTGAAATCCGGAGTCAGAATGATTGTTGCAGGTGTTCTGACACTCTTAGTTGTTACAGCACTCAGCCCGGCACACTTTTAAGGTCACAAATGTTACCCACATATTTTATAAATTAGTCAGGATATACATTACACCATGACAGAAAACAGAGAGGTCTACGAGAAAGCCCTCAGAATACACAGGCATTACGAGGGGAAAATTGAAACAGTACCAAAAATACCGTTCAGAGGTCTTGATGATCTAACATATCTTTACTCTCCCGGTGTTGCTGCAGCATGTGAGGAAATTGAGAACAGTCCAGAAGAGGCATATCATCTCACCTGGAAATCCAACAGCATTGCAATTGTAACAGACGGATCGAGAACACTTGGACTGGGGGACATAGGAAGTCTTGCAGCTCTGCCAGTTATGGAAGGGAAGGCATTGATTTTCAAGTTATTTGGTGGGGTTGATGCGATCCCCCTGCCAGTAAACGAGCATGACGCTGATAAATTCATTGAGATCGTGGAGAAGGTTTCTCCCTCATTCGGAGGAATAAACCTCGAAGACATTGAAAGTCCAAAATGCTTCTACGTGCTTGAAAAACTTAAGGAAAGACTTGACATCCCTGTCTGGCACGATGATCAGCAGGGCACAGCAACAGCCACACTTGCAGCGCTCTTTGGTGCTTTAGATGTCGTCGGTAAAAGGCTCGAAGAGGTGGAGATAGCGATCATAGGGGTTGGAGCTGCAAACACAGCCACAATCAGGCTGCTGATTAAAAATGGTGTTCCGGGAGAGAACATTGTTGCAGTTGATTCGAAGGGTATAATACACAGCGGCAGAGAGGACATAACACCCGAAAGCTACAAGAGGTGGATCGCAGAATCAACAAATCTGAATGGAAAAAGGGGAGGGATAAGAGAAGCGATGAGCAATGCTGATGTTGTGATTGCTGCAAGCGTTCCGGGTCCTGGAGTCATTGATAAGGAATGGATAGGGGCGATGAATAATGATCCGATAATATTCGCAGAGGCAAATCCCGTTCCTGAGATTCTGCCTGAAGATGCCATTGATGCGGGAGCGAGAATTGTTGGAACGGGGAGAAGTGACTATCCAAATCAGGTGAACAACAGCCTGGTATTCCCAGGTCTTTTCAGAGGAGTTCTTACGGTAAGGGCTAAAGAGATAACAGATGAGATGGCAATTGAAGCTGCAAAAGCTCTTTATGATTTTGCGAAGCCAAAATTAAACGAGAACCACATAATACCAAGGATGGATGAATTTGAGGTTCATGAAAAAGTCGCTGTTAGAGTTGCAGAAAAGGCTGTGAAGAGTGGACTTGCAAGAAGAGAAATGACGAGGAGTGAAATCAAAAAGGAGATCAGAAGAATCCTCGATTACACCCATGAAAAAATAAAACTCATAACAGAGTTGAAAGAAAGAATGTAATGGGTGTTCAGCACTTCACTTCCTGTGTGTTTTCAACAAACTCTATCTTTTCAGCTATCTTTTCAACCTTTACTATCTGAAACGGCCTCGTGATCTGCTGGATGACTATGCATGTGTCGGAGGGAACCGAATTTTTCACATAAACCCTGACAACATCACCCGCTCTCACAATCCTGTCAACAGTAATTGAATATCCACCTGTTCTCTGCTCCCCCATGAAAAGAGCAATTACCGTGTATTTTTCAAAATCTGGCGGTTTCAGGTTGAGCCCTAATTTATTCATTAACTCCATGAACTCCCTCTCATTCTGTATCACAATAAACTTTTTCTCAGAGAATGGAGCATGATACTCGGTGTACATCACATCAAATTTCAATTCCTCTCCAGCTTTTTCTTCACTGCCCCCTGTGCATCCTGAAACAACAACGACTGCTAAAATCAGAAGAACGAACAAAGCTCCAGTGTAATTTTGCAATATCTTATCCATGAGTTTCAGGGCTGCAGGGAAGGATATAACCCTTTCTGCTGATCCGTAAAAATTTTACTTCCTGCCAGATACAAGCTTTGTGATTGAACTTGTAACAGCAATAATCTTCGAGCTTATAAGATCGGAGCCTCCTGAAATGGTCCACCCCACAGTCTGGTTTGGAAAAATAATCAAAGTTCTGGACAGATTCATGCCCGGAACAGTTGTCTTCGGTGTGATTCCACCTCTCGCCACAACAATCTTTGCGTTCATTCTCGCAGAGATCCCATCAATGATTCCAAAGCCCCTATCGTACATTCTGGCCGGGTATCTACTCTACACATCAATATCAATCAGGAGTATGCTGGAACATGCAGAGAGGTGTGTTGAAGGCGGGAGGATAAATCTGATGGAAGTTAAGAAAATTGTCAGCAGAGACTTGAATGATGCTGAAGAGTGGATGATGAATTCTGCAGTTATAGAGAGCATGGCAGAAAATTTCATTGATGGGGTTCTTGCCCCTCTCCTGTATTATTCAGTATTCGGAATCCATGGAGCCCTGATCTACAGAGCCATAAACACATGCGATGCCATGCTCGGATACAGAAAGGGTAGATATGAGAGGTTCGGAAAGATCTCGGCAAGACTTGACGATCTGGCAAATCTGATACCGTCAAGAGTGTCTCTGATTCTTTACCTCATCCTGAGCAAGAGAGCCTTTTTCTGTGGAATGAGAAAAAATCCAAAGTTCAACGGCCATTCTGTATCTGCAATGGCAGGATTACTTGGAGTCAGGCTTGAAAAGACAGGTTACTACACAATAGACTGCGGAAAAGATCCTGAAACAGGAGATGTGAAAAAAGCAATGAAATCTTTCACAGCACTCTCAGGAATGGCAGTGCTATCAGCACTGTTATTAAGGCTGCTGGTATGAGGTACCTGTATACAACATACAGTCTTGCTTTGAAATACTGGGCTGTCAGAACAAGACAGAGATGCATTGGTGAAAGGAGAACCCCCAGTATTCCTCCGAGAAACACCAAAAATAGGTTGCTCTCAACAACATTGACAGTTCCGGTAAAGGATGTGAGAAGCGGCAGGGCAACTGAAGTGTAGCTCAGTTCAATTCCTGTTGCGAAGGCTATGACAAATGGAAGTGTAAATCCCGCAACGTATGGATTTGACATGCTCAGCACCTCATCATAGAAAGCCTGAGAAGCACCACTCGCCTCTATGGCGGTTTTGTAAATCATCACACCGATAACGAGCAGAATTATCTTGAGGTCAATCGTCTTTTTGAATATCTCAGGAATCTTTCTGTAGGCTCTGTTGAAGGCAACAATGCTCACAAATGACGCTATTAGTGCAATGAGGAGATCTCCAGTTATTGCAGTGAATATCACTATAAGAATCACGGGATACATGTAAATCAGCCCCCGCAGACTCAATAGTCCAGATTCACCTCTTTTCCCTTTTACTCCAAACATAACGACTCCTGCTACAATCGAAGCAAGAAGAATCGGGTATGTTGCTCTGGCAATCTCACCGTAGTCTGCAGAGAGAATCCCCATTGCAATGACTATGTTTGGATACAGTGGCCAGAAGGTCACCCAGACATGCCTGAACCAGTAGTTTATGAATACAGCCTTCTCAGGAGGTATTCTGAATTTCTCAACAAAATCCTTAATCATAACTGCAGAAACCAATGCACCCCCGGGCATTGGAAGCAGGCCAATAAGCATTGGAATGAGAGCGAGACTGAAAACCCCGGCAAATGACTCAACGGTTTCTGTGATTTTATCCAGCATCTTTGTAACTTCCATCCCGTAGCCAATCGAGAAGGCAAATATCACTATTGCAACAATCTTCCATGTTGACGGATCGGAAAGAGAGGTGTATATGCTCTCCGGAGATGTTGCCAAAGCCAGAAATATCGCACCAGAGAACACAGCCAGTGTTATTTCAAACTTTATCAGGAGCAGTATGATGAAAATGGACACAAAAAGTGCAGTGACAACATCCATGCATTTTCATGAAGGCAGCTTGTTATTAAATTTTTAGATGATGATGTAGGAAAGGAGGAATGCCATGACATAGTTCAGGAATGAAAAGAGAGCAAAAAGGTATATCCCCTTTTCTCCATATTTCCTGAAGGCTGTGTCAATGTCTCTGAAGAACTCCTCACCCATCACCGTCACAGACACCTCTGCACTCCCGTAACTCGCACTTGACTCCTCCATCTCACAGCTGAGAGATCTCTCAACAAACTCCCCTATCAGATCGGAATCCCTCATATCTGCAGGCTCGTATCCTATCTTCGGTGAAACTCCAGTCTTGGAATGATTATCTGTTGTAACGACATCCAGCTCAACCCCGCTCTTCTTACCAATCTCAACAAGATGGTCTCTGAGTTCTGCGCTCATGTTGTTTGAGTCAACCATCAGGATTCCATGCCTCTCACCATCAAACTCAAATAAAAGCAGCCCAACTTTTCCGCATATCCTCTCATTCTCAAGATTCATTGTGCTGTAGCACACTCTCAGCCTTTCAGCACTTTCAGGATTGAAATCTCCCGCCTTTCTGATGAGACTGTATATCTCAGCCATGTCAGAGGGGGACATCTCATATCTCTCCCCGTAGGCACTATGAGCATCAACCACAACCGGATTTGCGAAGAAGGTCTCAGCGTATTCTCTCACCTGAGATGGGAGGTCATCTATCCTCTCCCTTCCATGTACGATTATCAGATTGAAACATTCAAAGGGATACACCTTTACCCAGAATTTTCTGCCATGAACCGTATATGGAATTTTGGCAGAACACTCCATGAAATCAAATTCAGCGTTCAGAATTGCCCGAACATCATGTGCTGTTGTGGGGTTTCTGTCATGCCCTGAGACACCATGCAGAAACATGTCGTACCTTTGCAATGCCATCTCAACAAGTTTTGAGCCACCAACGTCTCTGAATGGCCCGGGGTGAAATTCCGGAATAAAAACAGAACAGTTGTTGAATTTTATAGTATGGACTTTCCCGATAGAGGTCTTGGAATACATTTCCAGCCTTTTTTCAAAAATTCCCGGA
The DNA here is from genome assembly GCA_027019885.1 of Geoglobus sp. Taxonomy (GTDB): domain Archaea; phylum Halobacteriota; class Archaeoglobi; order Archaeoglobales; family Archaeoglobaceae; genus Geoglobus. The sequence continues at coordinate 4,159 of JALUWC010000222.1, read as the reverse complement.
TCAGACTTCAGCCAGTAAAGAACAAAGTCTCTCAGTATGTCTGACACAACTATTCTGCCTGCTTTCCTGCTCATGAAAGAGATGAAGAGGTAGGAGAGAAAAACTCCAGAAAGAGAGGATAGTGCATAGGCAATACTTCTGTTGGGAACGCTGAAGGAGAACATATAATCGACAGGGTAGAGCAGAGAAAGAATTGCGAGAGGTGCCAGATAACTAAATCTCTCAGACGTGAAGTAGAGCGCAACTGAGAGAATGAATGCGATTGCAGATGGTGATACAACTATCAGTTCAGGGTTCAGAAGGTGTATGGCAATCACATCACCCACTTCAACCAGTATGAGCATGAAGAGTGCAAAAAAGAATATTCTTCTGCTGTTGAACCCGGATTTCATCACTCTGCCTGCCAGAATCAGCAGAGCTATCAGAGCGAGTCCTATGAAGAAGTATCTCATCGCAAAGAAAGACTTGCCCGAGATACCGTTCAGATATGAGGCAAGAACGATGCTGGTTATGCCTATGGCTATGCTAACCCTTTTCTTGGGTACAGAAAAAATTTTGGAGTAAAATTTTTCGAGAACGTTCTGATCTATCATTCACCGTATTCCTGCAGTATGTCTTTGAGATAGATTTTGTGCTGGCCCAGCCTCCCACCGTAGTTTCCTGCTGAAATCCTGAGCACGCCACCAATTCTGCTGACAACATCCATGCAAACGTACATGGCTTTCCTGACATCCTCAAGCGTTGTGCCGTTGATCACGATCTCCGGAATGCTTTTGACTCCATCAGGAACCATTGAATCAGGGATCTTGTTCTTGAGTGTGGGACAGTAGTAGTGGTTTGTTGTCGGACCGATCTCCGGATACTTGGTTTCAGGTTTCGAGCCAGCAGAGCAGATGTCGAAAGAAGTTATGACATTTTCCATATTCTTTAAAGCCTCAACGGCAGCCTCTCCCGCTTCAAGCGCTGACTCCTCGCTGTCGCAGAAGAACCAGACGTTTCCTCCAGCAACGCCCTCAGCATAGCCAATTCTTCTCTCAATTATAAACTCCCCGAACATTACTGGCACTCTTATTACCTTTCTGCCCCACATCTCCTCCTCCCACTCGTAGCCGTCTCCACACCTGCCAACATTGAGTTCGGCATCAAAGTAGGTCTCGCTCTCAGTTGCGTTGAAGACTCTGGTTGTGGGAACAACAAGAATCCCCTGCCTTATCCTCTTGCCCATCTCTCTTGTCATCACACTCTCAAAGTTCTTGCTTTTGGCAACCCATATCTGGGCTATTGCCCCAATCCTTCCATCTGGAGTCTTCTGAGGGGAGACAAACCTCTCAACTCCTCCCTCAGACTCTCCAAAGACAGTTGAAGGTAGAGCGGTGGAGTTGTAAGCAGCCTTCTTCAGCAGCCACTTCTGCTTTGCGGTTATCAGAATTCTCGAGTATATCCCGTCAAAAGCCTCACAGTATGTATCATCCACAGGCACACCATTCAATTCAAGCCCCATGATTAAAGTTGGAGGCTAAAATATATAGTTTGCTGGATAACGTCAAATCATCATACGAAATCGCAGCAATTTATTGTTTAATCTGCTCGGAAACACCATTTTCTGGGACGCTAAAAAATCCCCATGGTTCCTATCAATTCTTGGTTGGTCCTTTATTTGTTAATGTCATTAATGTCCTCCTAACTAAATTTTCGACTATTGCTAAAAATCCGGGTGATGTCTCGAATTAGTTTCCCTCTCTAACATGCCTGATGAATGTCAAAAATCTTTTTATCGATTGAATGCATAGGTGGAGGGTAACGCGATACAGGTGGACTGTTGCAGTTTTCCGGTGAGCATGAAAAGGTATTTCAGGACCTCCAACGCGGTCGAGATTCAGAAAATCTCTTACAAACCCTCACGCCGGAAACCGCAGAGAGGTGGAGAGAGCTTGCTGGAGAAGATCTCAAGTTTGCTGTCAGGGCGTTCCAGATCACAACTCCTCTCCATCCTCACCAACCTGCAGAATGATGAAATTGAACATCATGGAGGGCTGTGAAAAGCTCGACCTTGTGCATTTGGTAGACCTCTTCGTTGATAGAAGTGTTTACGAGACGCATCTCAAGTCATGGAAGCTTCAGGAGATGGATGAAGTCACGAAGAATGCAGTAAACATCGGGAAATGCTACTCATCTTTCCCATCTGCCAGTGTTACGGAGCATGCATCCATAATAACCTCCCCCCTGCTGCAGACCATGATCTCATCTCTGAATCTGGTGGAATCCGGAGAACATAGGGGTTTGATAAATCAGATTGTAGTTTCCGAGCTTCTCTTTGTTTACATCTGCTTGAAAACGGGTAAGTCATCCCACTACTTTAAAAACACCCTCAGATGGTATGGAATTGAACCTTAACCCCGTATTTGAAGTTCTTCCAATTTTCCAGACCAATCTCTAAACCATCACTCGATAACGGTAAAATGAACAACAGTGACGAACTCCTCTTCCCTTACACCCCCGTATATCCTCCTGAGAGCATCAATCAGCTCTTCCCTGCTCTCAAATCCATCCAGAACTGCATCGTGATCTGTCAGCTCCCTGACTCTTTTAACAACAACCTTGTCCACCCTTGCCCTTGCAAATGGCTTGCTGTCAGCCGTGAGATCGACTATTCTGCCAACAGGATACCTCTTTATCCCCTTTCTTATGGTTGTCACCTTCTTTCCATTTTTTATAGCGCTGATGTATTCAGAATCGAAATTAATTCTCTTCTGCTCCATGATACCACTCCCATACCTTTTTCAAAGCCTTCAGCATCCTTCTGTATGCTCTCCCATCATCCACCTCTTTCCAGGCTTTCATCATCAAACACTTTGCAACGAGAACTCTTTCCTCCTTCTCGTCCAGATCTGCTCTGCCGGTTTTTGAGTAGTGGTATCTGACAAGAGGCCTTGCTATGTCTGATACATACTCAAAAAGGCTGTGCCCCTGAAAGTACTTCATCATCCTCCTTCTCTCGACTCTCGTGTACTCTGGCTGAGGAACGTTGATATCCCTCTTCAACGAAGCAAGAAGTCTCATTGCCGTTTCAATCTCTATGTCCCTCAGCTCATCTCCAAGGTACTCAATAACCCTTCTCACAAACTCCGAGTTTATCATCTCCACCCTGGATTCAATGTGCATCTTCAGGGCTTTAAGCACAATAACCGTGTACTCCCCCGAGACCTCATTCCTCTGAGGGGTGATATGGACAGGAACAAACCCATTTTTAGTCCAGAACCTCAGAAGCTCTGGAGAGACGCCAAATCCACTTCCAGCCCAGTCCATGTCTCTTTCAGCAACCCACTTCACCAGCATTTTCAGGGCAAAGCTCCCGATCCCCATGTCCATGAGGGATGGATGGGTTGCAATCCTGACGATTCTCACACCTTTGAGCTTGGGGAACTCATAGTCCCAGTAGTGCTTGAGAATCAGATCGGGAATTATCTGGCCCTTCGGCTTGTAGCCCTCTGCCAGCTTCTTTATCGTAACATCATCCATTCCTCCCTCGATTGCCACATGCAGTGCACATACTGTTTTTCCATTCACCTTCACTCTCAGAGGTATGTGGTTGGGCATGTCAAGCAGAATCACCAGATCGGAAGGCCGGTTTCTGTAATGGGCAAGAACATAAATTCCAAAAAACTCTCTCAGCAGCTCATCATTTTCAATCAGCATGTCTTTGTCAAGTTCCTCAAATTCGAGCTCACCCCTCTCCACACTCTCAATATCCTCTTCATCAATTTCTGCTGGCTGTGCATTAAGCAGCAAAACATCGTAGAGCCACTCCTCTATCGGATCGCCAAGACCATACCTTATCGGTTCTCTCAGCTCTATCCTGTCGACCTCTGTATTCTCATCCTCCTCCATTCTCCTGAGAAACCTTATGGCAAACCCCCTTCCTGTTCCTTCATATCCATGCACGGTTGTGGAGAAGATGGCATACCTGACATTCTCAACGATCCTGAACAGCACAGGAACATCTATGCCTGCGGCCTCATCTATTATCACAACATCTGAGAACTCGCCCTCAACCATTGCTCTCGCAGGAACAGCATATTCCACCCTCGCAAACCTGCTGTTTATGACTGTCGTCATGTCTCCACTCTTCTTTTCGGAAAAATTCTTCATTCCCTGCCTT
>JALUWC010000221.1 GCA_027019885.1 Geoglobus sp. | reverse complement strand
TATTGAGATTAATGCAAGCGTCAGATACTCCTTTATATCTTCTTTCGTCAGAATCATTTCTTTATTTCCAGCCAAGTATCTGATGATTTCGTAGGGAATTTTGAATCCAGCTGTACCTGCTATGATTATGGCGGGGATTTCGAAGATACCATGCGGTAAAACATAAGCAAATACTCGGAGACCACCTGTAGATAAGAAGTGAGAAGTCTGAAATCCCAGAACAAACCCGTTTTTAAAGAGTGTAATTATAGTTGGAACAGACAAAAATAGAGCAGGAACTTCATAACTCGCCGAGAGCTTCTCCTGTTTTCCCGTAAATATAGAAACCGGAACCTCCAAAAAATCCCAGAAAGGTTGTAGAGCTAAACAGCAATCCCCATCCCATTAGCCAGTGGTCGAGTGTGTATCCCATTTCTTGCAAAGTAGCGTAAACGTAAGAAACGGAAATCGCGACAAAATAGCCAAGTATCCAGCCTATTAAAAACCATTTTCTCATGTTCGGCTGACCTTCGACATGAGTTAACCATTCGCTGAACTTCGTTATCTTTTCCGTCATATAATATCCAGCTGCAAATCCTATGAGGTACGTGGTGACGTAAGGCGTGAGATCGAGAATCTTATCCTTGAAAACGTATGCCATGAAGTAAGCAATAAACACAAAGAGAAAAGAAATCGGAAAGAATATTGATGTTATCAATTTCCACTCTTTGATTTTCTCAATTTTAACATTTCTTGTTACCATAACGCCGCCACCGTGCCGATAATTGCTGCCGCAGCCCATCCTGCTGGACCCGCAGCCAAACCAGCGTAAATGAGAACGCCAAATGTTGCTGCATCTGAAATCAAAAACCCAGCTGTCGGTATTGCCGATGCTGGATCTTTGCTTATCAGAACATACTGCTCATACAGACTGAGTAAGTTTCCAGCAGTTGGAAACAACTCAACCATCGCCAGAACCATAGCAACAGCCATCCATTTAATTACCTCTTCATTCCAGTTTTTCACAGCATACATCCTGCCCCTCCCGCTAATCTTCCAAGTTTATTACCTCAAGAAAGTCAACTCGTTTAAAATCGTCGTCAGAAGTGGCAATTTTATTAATTCCATAATACCTGCAAGTGGATGCTATCAAGGCGTCATTTGGTAGAAGGTTATAGACCTTACCAATTTTCGATGCTTCAGTAACAACTTCCTCTGTGACAGGCAATATTACTAATTCAGCATCTTTTATAAATTTTAAAGTTAAATCGTAAAAGTATACGAAATTTAAAAGGTTCTTCTTGAACTCATGAAATTTGAATTTCTCAATGCTCTCTGAATACTTCAAAGCCATGAGTTTATAAACCACCTCGCTGAAAACAACATCACAGATACACAGCTCGTTATCGTGGAGTTTATCAAATAGCTTAACGACTTCATCCTCCCCTGAGAAAAATCCAATTATTATCCCAGAATCAATGAAAACTCGTTCTATTGACGACATAATCGTGATAAGCTTCTTCAAGCATATTCAAATCCTTCCTTTTAATTATTCCTACATATTTGGATAACTTTTTCGATGGAAGATCTTTTATCTCAACTTCAAAGACCTCTCCCTCCTTTAGGTCAATTTTCTCAAGAGGTATAAGTATGCCATTTTGATACTTGACTTTGATTTTTGGCATATCATTCCTCTTGCTGGAGTAAGTTAAATACCTTTTGCTTTGAGCATCGCTTTTGCGATTTTCAGTGTTATATCAGCCTCGATCCACGCTGCTATTACGATTAATATTGCCGAGATTAATCCAAGAGTTAGATACTCTTGTATGTCTTCCTTTATGAGGATTTGCTCTTTTTTGCCAGCTAAGTATTTGATGATTTCGTAAGGAATTTTGAAGCCAGCCGCTCCAGCAATGATTATTGCGGAGATTTCGAAGATGCCGTGTGGGAGAGTTAAATTTACAAATTTTTCCATTCCGAAGGTTTTGGAGTACACTGCGAAGATCACTCCAAGAATATACCCATTTGAAAAAAGGTTAATAAAAGTTGGAATTCCTAAAATAAATCCACCCAAAATCAGAAGCTTGCAGTCCCTGTTTTATTCATGACGCAAAACCCTCCTTAAACAAATGCCAGTTGATATTGCAACTACAGTAATCATTGCAAAAGCTCCCACTAAATTGGCAAGTGTAAGTTTATACGGAGTTAAGAAATGGATGATTATTCCCGAGAGGATTCCCAATTTAAGGATTATCCACAATGCAACCAGTCTCAATAAGATGTCACGATCTTGTCGATTTTGGTTTTTAGCAATTTTGTATATTCTACATTCTGGAAAGAGAATTAAGCGTTTCATTGTATATCTCCCCCAATAACGCCCCCGACATCTTTCACACTCACTGGCATCACTTGCACAGCAACCATTGCCATAACCATCAGTAGGCTAAGAACTCTCTTGGCCCACGCCATTCCCTTA
>JALUWC010000220.1 GCA_027019885.1 Geoglobus sp. | reverse complement strand
TTATTACATAAGCACTATGAACCATAGTAGAATTGAGAACAATACTTTTAGGAATTGTTTATGGGGCATGAGGTTATATTACTCACATAACAATACTATTAGAAATAACGATTTTTCTGGAACAACAAACACAATCTATGATTATGAAGATGCAAATTACATTAATGGAACTTATGATTGTAGCGAACAAAACATAATAGGTGGATTGTGTCTTGGTGGAAATTATTGGGGTTCCCATTATTCTGGAACGGATAAAGATGGAGATGGAATTGGTGAGACGCCATATCAACTGCCAAGTGGGACTTATGATTATCTTCCTTTGACTAATACATTAGACCCTTCAACAAAAAATATTACTTCATGCACATCTATTAATATTTCGGGATACTATGTTTATCAAAATAATATCTCTGGGATTTTGAGTTCATCTTTACAGTATTGCGTATACATAAATTCTTCAAATGTTTACTTAAATTGCAGAAATTACTTTACTACCTATAACACTTCAAGTTCCATATCAACTGGTATTGGATTTAACAAAGATGTAACTAACATTACAATAAGAAACTGCAGAGTTAATGGTTATGCTTATGGAATTGGTTTGTTTGGAACAAATCAAAAGCAAGCGACTGCTTATCTTTATCTTAATGCGTTAACTAATAACTCAAAATATGAAGTGTATTTTGACTTATTAAAGTATGTTCTTTTTGAGAATAACACTATTTCTATTGATTCAGAACCGATATATTGTGATTCAGTAGAGTGCATGATAAGAAAAAATATTTTTGAATTGAACACTACTTCTTTTACAAGGAGTTATCTTATGAGAATAGGTGGATTAGGTAACATAAGTTTTATCAACAACACTATTGAATACAATGTAGACCCAAGTTTAATAGGTAATAAAGAGTTTATAAGAATAAATACCTCTTCTGGAAGCAATGTAAGAATATTGGGTCATAATCTAACTCTTGGTGGAGATGGGTTCACTAAACCAGGTTCTTATATATTCAACGATGTGAGTGATTATTTGAACACATATCAAATAAACATTTCGTATAACGAAATATCAGCACTAACTTGTTTTAATAGAATAACAAACTTCTATATAGCAAACAACAACATATCTTGCGGTTATTCCTTCCAAGATATGCGGTCTTTGAAAAGAAGTTACCTACATAACAACTATATTTATTCTGCTTTATCTGCAAGTATTGGGAATAATTATGATGACTTATTCAACATATCTTTGGATTCAAACACTATTGATGATGGTTCAATTTCTTTTGGTGGTGGTGATATTACTTTTAAAAATAATATTGTTAAAGGTGGGGCAAGTTTAGAATTTAACGGTAATCCTCTGTATGTGAATGTTATAAATAATACATTTGAAGATGGAAGTATTTCTTTTGATTTCCTATCTTACTCTGCTAAAGTTTTAGTTTATAACAATCTGTTTTACCAACCAACATCAAGCACATATTCTTTAAGAATAAGTAGCACAATTAAAGCCTCAAATCCCTTAATTGAGATTTACCACAATGAATTTAACACTAATACAAAAGCAATAGATGATGCTAACACATCTATGATATACTGGTATAGCAGAAAAGCAAAGAAAGGAAATTGGTGGTGGGATTACACAGGAGTTGATGCAGATGGAGATGGAGTTGGGGAAACGCCATATAACATAACAAATACAAGTGGTGGTTTATCAAATCAGGATTTGTATCCTTTGACTTATTTCCCAAATGATGACCCCATTAACATAACTATTATTCAACCAAACAATACTGCTATTGAAGGATATAATCAAATAGCATACAATATAAGTGATGACTTCTTCTGGAGCGTTCCTTGTTATGTTTCTGTGGATAACAATTCAGTAAAGCAAATTGCTTGGGAAAATATAACTAACACATATATAATGTTCTTCCCTGCTGGTAAAGTTAATTTAACTATTTCATGTTATGATTACTATAATAACTCAACAGTTAGTAGGTTAATAGATGTGAAAAGAGCATTAGGAGCAAGCATAGGAGTTATTTCAGTAAGAGGTCAAAGTAGATTGGTTGAATTCCTATTTTTCATCATTCCTGCAATAGTAATCTTTTTATTTACTATGTGGCTAATATTAAAAGAAAAAATAAGGGTGAAAATATGAGAGGGCTGGTTTTGCTGATAATGTTTGTTGCATTGCTGTATGTAGTTATGAGTTTCCTAAATGGAGTCAATTCAAATGAAACCACAGGGCAGAATAACAATGTTCAGCAAGTATTTGATGTAGGAAATGCTTGGACTTCTGTTCTGTTGTTTGCAATAATTGTTATAGGCGTGTTATTGATATTTAACATGATTTAACACAAACTATAAAATCATAATACTTTTTAAATTTTTCGGTTTAATTAAAAAGCATGGGGAAGGATAAATATTCTATTTGTTTTCGTTGTGAAGA
>JALUWC010000219.1 GCA_027019885.1 Geoglobus sp. | reverse complement strand
CACCCAAAGAGGTTCTGGAAGAAAGCTACTGGAGGGAGAGGGAAGTTTTCAGGGAGATGGTGGACAGGAGATACGGCAAGGTTACGGCTATCAACCCTGTATGGAAGCTGAGCCAGACGCCTCTGAAACTCAAATGGCTGGCGAAGAATGTAGGGGAGGACAACTACTTCCTCTACAAGAAGTTTCTGGGACTGGGGAGGAAGGAGCTCGCAGATCTGAAGGGTGCTGGCGTCATCTGATCCAGCTTCCAATATTTTTGTTTAACCTCTTTCAATTCTCCCATACCTGTCAATTCAATCAGAAGTGCTTTATTATTAAAATTTTAAAATCCAAAGAATCACCTCAAGATATTTTTCAGCTAAAAATCCAAGGCAAAGATCAGCAGACTAAAAAGTGAAAGATAAAAATGTTAAAACAGCTCGTTCAGGTAAATCAGGTGCTTTCCGAGCTTTCCTCCGTAGTTGCCAGCGGTGATCTTCACAACTCCGGGTATCTTCGTTGCCGCTTCGATTCCAGCTTTCGTAGCTTCCTTGATTGCCTCTATGCTTATACCGTTTATGACTATCTCATAAATGGCCTTAACTCCTTCAGGAACCTGCGTCTCCGGAATCTGATCTCTGATGCTCGGGGCAAATTTCTCATTTGTTGTGGCGTTCAGGAACTTGTACTTATTCGCTCCAACCTTTGAGCCAGAGGCAACAATTCCTCCCGGGAACGGGGTAATTACCCCTTCAACGTCCGCTATAGTCTGCACGGCAGTCTTTGCAGCAGCTAATGCAGAAGGCTGAGTCTCGCCCATAATGAAGAAGTTTCCGCCTGCAATTCCGTTCACATAACCTATGTCGTTCTCTATGAGAAAGTCGCCTTCCATCATCGGGATCGCCCACATTTTCCTGCCAGCAACATCAACCTGCTTTTCAAAGCCATCAGCAAAGAACCTGAGCTTGTTGCCTGTGTCAAATTTCTCCTCTGCCTCAGGCAGACCGTTGAATACTGCCGTTGTTGGTGCTGTGAGCACACACTGGCCGAGCCTTGCAAGCACCTGCTGCTCAAGACCCTTCTTGCTCATGTGGCAGATCTGGATGTAGTAGCCTGGTCTTCCATCCGGTGTCTCAGAGGGCAGAACTTTCTTTTCTATCCCTGCCTCAGCAGGACACATGATGACTGAGGTTCCAAAACCTGTTGCCTCATTGGCTGCAACATGCGCCCAGTCGTGGTCGTATGCTGTAATCAAAACCCTCGCAATTTTTATGTCAAATGCCTCTGCAAAAGTCTCTTCAATCTCAACGTTGTTTACCTTCATTATAATCACCCGGATAGAGTTTGCACGTCAAAATATTAATGTTTTGAAATTTGTCGAAAATCCACCTCAATGATTTTAAGGAAGAGAAAGTTATAAGACATTCTGAATGTGTTATCTGTCGTGCTCAAGGTGCACTCAGATCTTTTTAATTTCAATAATCTCAAGCGGTATCCTCTGCAACCTTTTTCCGATCTCGTACTTTGCGATTTTTGCCGCGTGCTCCTCGCTCTGGGCATTGAAAACCTTCATTTCAAAAATTAAGCCTACGAGAGCCATTCCAGCCACCATGAAAATGCTCTTTAACGGAGAATGACACTGAGGGCATTCTGTATCACCAACATCAATTTCAACAAAGTCCAGATCAGGACTGAGCTTCTTTCCAGCCTCAGCAACAGCAATGTTCATCGCATCACTGGTGCTTTTAGCCTTTCTTACAACCCAGGCTCCCTGAAGAACAACAAGATAATCCGGCACCTTAACCACCGAATATCCTCTTGAAGAGCCCGCTCTGGGATTGGTTTCTGCTTTCAGATTTCACTTCCTTTCTCTTTGTTTTTCCAGATTTTCTCCCTCCAAATATCTCGACGGCATGTCCGTGCCTGCTCTTTCTGACTCTGACTCTAACAATAACTGGTCTTTCAAGCTCAGGGCTTACAACAACCGCGTTTCCGGGCGGGAGCCTTTTCACCTCTTCCACCATCTCAGCGGTCAAGCCCTCAACCCCCTTTCTCACTGCGTTTATGTCATTTGGGTTTGTGAGCCTCAGTATGATCTGGGTGTTGCACTGGCTTATCACGTTCTTGTCCACCCTTGCTGGCCTCTGACTTATCACCATCAAGCCCAAACCAAACTTTCTGCCCTCACTGGCAATTGTCCTGAGAATTTGAGTTGAAACGGCCTTCCCAAACCCCCTTTCAGGTATGAAGTTGTGAGCCTCTTCAATCACAATCATTCCGGGCGGAATTTCCTCCCTTTTTCTCATATCGAAAAGTCTGTCACAGACTCTCGCGACAATCAAATCTTGATATACTGGATCCAAACCCCTGAGATCAAGAATAACAGCTCTTCCCTTTTGCAGAAGTATCTCAAGAGGTGTTGGATTCTCTGAAAACAGCCCTGACTTCTGAATTTTTGTCAGTGCACCAAGGATGACTGCTTTGCTGCTGTGCTTCTCCCCCTCCACCCTGCTTAGTATGTCATCGATTGTGTAGTCATGCATGTCCTTCAAAACCTGATAAAGCAGAGCCTGAGCTGAAGAGCTTGTTATATTGCCCAATTCGATTATCTCCTCTGCATCAAGATTTCTCCCATCCAAATGAATAACACCATCAGCTCTGTCTGCAAAAGGAGATCCCGGAGGAACGTAAACTCTTATGCTGTCGTACCCTCTTGGCTTTATTCCAAATTCGCCCATCCTCTCTGTTTCCTCGCTCACATCGTTTCTATACCTCAGGGAGCTGTACTCTCCATGAGGATCGATTATAAGCAGGGGTACACCCTTTTCAATCAGCTCCTCTATTATAACTCCTGCAGTGTAGCTCTTCCCACTTCCGGTTTTTGCAAGAATGCACACGTGTTTCTGCACGAGGCTGTTTATGTCTAACCTCACCCTTACAGATGTGTCTCCAAGCAATCCGATGTATGCACCCTCCTGACTCATTCCAAGAACATCTGCAACAAGATCTTCTTCAGCAAGAAATATCTTCTCTCCTGGAACAAAAGGCGTTCTTGGAGCTCTCAGGTATCCATTCTCTCTCTTTCCTATGACACTTGCCTTGGCAACGTAAATCTCAGACTCCACGTTCCTGCCCTTTATCACATCCTCACTGCTGAAGTCTGATTTTGCCTTTACATCGGTGACGTATGCAACGATCCATCCCTCCACATCATTCCAGACCTTTACATAATCCCCTCTCTTCACGTCTCTCGGATTGAAAACAACAAACTCGAACTCAAAGGAGGACGTCTCTCCAAATATCTTGCCAACTTCACCCTTCATCTTCACTACCCCACAACCTGTCAAGCTCCCTGTCCTGTCTTTCGGTAATTGTCATAACTTTTATCAATCTCCAGCCAAGCCGGTCTTCTACAAGTGCAAGCATCTGACCTCTGCAGAAAAAGGTATCTACTTCTTTTTTGAGAACATGATTCTTTTTGCAGACCGGACATCTTGCTTCAACTTCTTCCATGGTATCTCCAGGAATTTCAATTTCACCAGCTATACGCAATTTCAAGTGTATCCAGGCTTTCAAAAAGATTTCCCTCATGATCCAACAAACCAAGAAGAATTTGTACTCCCGTTTCAAGAAAATACGAAAACAATTTAAACTTATTCAGCTCAAAACTTCACATTAACTGGAGGTTAATGGAGGGATCTGAATGAATTTTGAGCTCACTCAGGATCAGAAGGACGTACAGAATGCTGCAAGGGAATTTGCCCGGAGCGAATTCACGGCTGAGAAAGGCAGGTATTACGATCAGAATGAGGAGTTTCCTTTTGATTTATGGAAAAAAGCCTGTGAACTTGGATTCATTGGAGTGCATTATCCTGAAGAGTATGGTGGAGCAGGGATGAGCGTTCTTGAAAACGTTCTTATTGTTGAAGAATTTTGCAGGGCTGACAGCACGATTGGGAGTGCGATAATCCTTTCAGACTTCTCATCAGAGGTTGTGCTGAAATTTGGAAGTGAGGAGCAGAAGGAAGATGTTTTGCCAAAGGTTGCTGGTGGGAAAGCCATAACAGCCGGCTGCTACACAGAGCCTGAGGCAGGAAGCGATCTTATAGCAATAAAGACGAAGGCTGAGAAGGATGGAGATGAATGGGTTATCAATGGCTCAAAGACATTCATAACTAATGGAACAATAGCTGACTACTACATTGTTCTTGCAGTAACAGATCCCGAGGCGAAGCCAAGATACAGAGGTTTTACAACATTCCTTGTTAGAAAGGATGCTGAGGGACTGCAAACAAACAAGATCGATGGAAAATTTGGAATAAGGGCATCTCCTACAGCAGAGGTTGTTTTCAAGAATGTGAGGGTTAGCGAGGATGATATAATTGGGGAGCTCAACAGGGGATTTTATCAGGTTCTCCAGTTCTTCAATGAGAGCAGAATTGAAATAGCTGCTCAGGCTCTTGGAATTGCTCAGGGTGCTTTTGACAGAACTGTTGACTATGTGAAGCAGAGAAAGCAGTTCAACCAGCCTATCGGTGCTTTTCAGGCATTGCAGCACAGAATTGCGGATCTTGCAACAATGATTGATGCAACAAGACTTCTCGTTTACAGGGCGGCATGGAAAGCTTCTCAGGATGAAGCGGATGCGACAATAACAAGCATGGCAAAGTATCTGGCAGGGAAGATAGCTGTCAAAGTTTGCGATGAGGCAATTCAGATGCATGGAGGGTATGGTTATGTTGCTGAGAATGATGTTGAGAGGATTTACAGGGATGCAAAGATAACAGAGATATATGAAGGAACAAAGGAGGTTCAGCTCAACACAATTTCAAGGGGCATACTCGGAAAGCTGTAAATATTTATCCATCTGAGGTGATTTTTATGGAGAACAGGAAGATTGAGGAGGTAAAAAAGGAGAGGAAGAAGTGGGAGAATTCTTGCCTCACTCCTTACGTTGACAGGTTTGGAGAGAGAAACGAGATGTTTGAAACCCTCTCTGGCATAAAGGTTAACAGGCTTTACGATCCAGCAGATGTTGCCCATCTTGACTACCTAAGAGACATAAACTATCCCGGACAGTACCCGTACACGAGAGGAGTATATCCCACGATGTATCGGGGAAGGCTGTGGACAATGAGGCAGTTCTCAGGATTTGGGACTGCAGAGGACACAAATGCAAGATGGAAACTATTGCTCAAGGAGGGGCAGACTGGACTCAGCACAGCCTTCGATTTCCCGACTCTCATGGGCATAGACAGCGACAACTCCCTTGCAGATGGGGAGGTTGGAAAGGTGGGCGTTGCAGTTGACACGCTGAAGGATTTCGAAATCCTCTTTGATGGCATTCCCCTTGATAAAGTTTCAACCTCCTTCACGATCAATCCGCCTGCTGCGATAATTCTTGCCATGTATGTTGCCATAGGTGACATGCAGGGAGTGCCGAGAGAGCAGCTTCGAGGAACAATTCAGAATGACATGCTTAAGGAATTCCACGCACAGAACACCCTTGTTTTGCCACCAGAGCCATCAGTTAGGATAATAACAGACATATTCGAGTGGGGAGTTGAGAACGTTCCAAAATTCAATCTCATCAGCATCTCTGGTTATCACATAAGGGAGGCTGGTTCAACTGCCGTGCAGGAGCTTGCATTCACAATTGCTGATGGAATGGCTTATGTGGAGGCGGCAATTGAGAGAGGGGTGGATATAGATAAGCTCGCTCCTCAGCTCAGCTTCTTCTTCAACTCTCACAACAACTTCTTCGAGGAGATTGCAAAGTTCAGGGCAGCAAGGAGGATGTGGGCAAGGATTATGAGAGAGGAGTACGGGGCAAAAGATCCGAGATCATGGTGGCTCAAGTTCCACACACAGACAGCAGGATGCTCTTTAACTGCCCAGCAACCTCTGAACAACATAGTCAGAACCACAATTCAGGCAATGGCGGCAGTTCTTGGAGGTACTCAAAGCCTGCATACAAACAGCTTTGATGAGGCTTGGGCACTACCGAGTGAGGAGGCTGTGAGGGTTGCTTTGAGAACCCAGCAGATAATTGCATTTGAGAGCGGGATTCCCGACACAATTGATCCGCTGGCAGGATCATACTTCGTTGAATGGCTCACAGACAAGATGGAGAAGCTCGCTTGGAACTACATAGAGCAGATACGGAAGATGGGGGAGGGAAGCATGCTGAGAGGTGTGCTCAAGGGCATAGAGGATGGATTCTTTGTCAAGGAAATCAGCAGAGCATCGGCAGAGTATCAGAGGGATGTTGAAGAGGGAAGAAGGGTAATAGTTGGAGTTAACAGATACACGATTGAGGAAAAGCTGAAAATACCAATCCTGAAGGTTGATGAAGCTGTCCAGAGAAGGCAGATTGAGAGGCTAAAGAGGATAAAGGCCGAAAGAGATAATGAGGCTGTTAAAAATGCACTGGATTGGCTTAGAAATTCTGCGGAGAATCATGAGAACGTCATGCCAGCAATACTTGAGGCTGTAAAGGCCTACGCAACTGAAGGGGAGATAATGGGAGTTTTGAAGGAAGTGTATGGAACATACAGAAAGCCGATACTCATTTGAGGGGGGATTGCATTGGAAAGAAAAATCAGGATTCTCGTTGCAAAGGTCGGTCTTGACGGTCATGATCGAGGAGCCAAGGTTGTTGCCAGATTTTTGAGAGATGCAGGTTTTGAGGTTATATATACTGGATTGCACAGAACACCTGAGGAGGTCGCGATGGCTGCCGTGCAGGAGGATGTTGATGTTGTTGGTATCTCACTTCACAGCGGAGCTCACATGGCTCTCGTTCCTAAGGTTATGAAATACATTGAGGATTATGGCGGAGATCTGAGCGAGATGGTAATTCTTGTTGGAGGGATAGTTCCCGAGGACGACATTCAAAAGCTGAAAGAGATGGGTGTTGAGGAAGTATTCATCCCCGGAACACCAATTGAAAGAATAATAGATTTCATAAGGAAGAGGGTTCCAGAGAAAAAGGAGGCAAAGAGAAGGAGGAAGCATGAGGCTTGAGGACATTATAAAAGGACTTGAAAATGGCAACAGAAGGGCACTTGCAAGGGCGATAACCTACGTTGAGAATGACTATCCAGAGGGCAAGGAAATAATGAAGAGAATTTTCAAAAAGACGGGCAATGCCCATGTTGTTGGCATAACGGGATTTCCGGGAGTTGGAAAATCAACCACCGTCAGCAAGCTCGTTCAGAAATTCAGGGAAAAGGGCAGAAAGGTTGGAGTTGTTGCAGTCGATCCCGGCTCTCCCTTCACAGGAGGGGCTTTGCTTGGAGACAGGCTGAGAATGGAAGGGCTTGATGTTAGCAAGAATTTATGGCTTGATCCGGGCGTGTTTTTCAGAAGTATGAGTTCAAGGGGGAGAGCTGGAGGGCTTGCGGCAAAAACTGGAGATGTTATACGGCTGCTTGACGCATTTGGTTTTGATACAATTCTTGTTGAGACCGTTGGAGCAGGGCAGAGCGAGGTTGACATTGTGGAGGTTGCAGACACAAGCATAGTCGTCATGATGCCTGAAATGGGGGACGACATCCAGATAAACAAGGCAGGAATTCTTGAGATCGGGGATATTTACGTTGTGAACAAGGCTGATCTTGGTGGGGCTGAGAAGACTGTGAAGTGGCTGAAATCAATGATAATGATGGATCAGGAGGCTGTGAACATTCTTGGCAGGACGAGCCACGCAGATGAATATGCTGTTGAAAGCGGAGAAATTTTTGAAAGGATGAAAAGAGGCAAAGACTGGGTGCCTCCAATAATCACAACAGTCGCAGACAAGGGTGAGGGAATAGATGAGCTTGTTGATGTAATTGAGAAGCATTTCAACCATCTCAAATCAAGCGGAAAGCTAAAGGAGAGGAGGGTGAGGAGAATAAGCAGGGAGGTTTTCAGCATAATAACCGAGGAAATAAGAAGCATTCTGGTCAACGAGAGGGGCAGCAAATTCAGAGAGGTTGTGGAGATGGTTGTCAATAACGAGATAGATCCACATACAGCAGCAGAGAAAATAATTCTTGAGATAAGGACAAGCGGGTAGGTGCAGGTGATGATGAAGGATGTTCTGACAACAAGAAGCCTGAGAAACAATGGCATTCCGAAGGACAGCGATGAGATCTGGGCTGTTGGAAGCATTGACGAGGCAAATGCAATAATTGGTCTGGCAAAGATTCACTCCAGTGGTGAGACTAAGGAGGTTCTTACTGCAATTCAGAAAAAGATGTTCCATCTCGGGGCTGAGATAAGCTCTGGAAGGAAGATGATAAACGGCAGCGACGTGAAGCAGATTTCCGATTTAATTCATGAGTACTCCAGAAGAGTAAAGCTGCCAAAAAGTTTCGTAGTTCTTGAGCAGGATCAGACTACCGCATATCTGAGTATTGCAAGGGCTGCTGTGAGAAGAGCTGAAAGATGGGTTGTCAGACTGAGCAAGGAAGGAAAAATCGGGATAGATGCGGCGGAATGGATGAACAAGCTCAGCTATTTGCTTTACCTTCTCACTCTCTATGAGCTGAAGGGAGATTATGAGATCGTGGATTTTAAAAATTAGATTTGTAGCAAAAATATATAACTGAAAATTTAATCAAACTTTATTTTTCCCTTTCAATTCCTCAGCAAATTCCGGGAAGAGTTTGCTTAATGGATGATTGCCCTCAGGAAGGCTTTTTGTCTCGTCATAAATGAAGGTTGCAAGTATTGCATTTGCTGTTGCGACTGCTGGAAAGACCCACTTGGCATTCTCTATCGCTCCATAAAGAATAAAATCATTCCACAGCAGCGCTGTGATGGCATGGGCTGAGCTGTCAGCAGCAGCAAATCCCAAGCTTCCCCACTTTTCTCTCGGCGTCTTCCACATGTCCGTTCCATTTGAGGGAGCACATCCAACAGGATGACCGAATTCCTCCTTTATTTTTCTGCATGCTATCAGCGAAAATGCTATTGCTGGAGTGTTGAGAACTGATGTGTCAATCAGGATGTTCTCAAATCCCGCTTTTTCCAGTGCTGGAAGCAGTGTATCCTTCAGTAAAGAAATCCTTCCCTCAGCTGTGGGATCTGCCATGTTGTAAGCTACTGTCAAACCATGCTTCAGCCCTATCTCTCTGAGCTCACTCACCTCTCTCTCCATGTCTTCGCTCCATGGTGACAGAGAGTTGTAGATAACTCTATCTTCAAGCCCAACTTCTTTGACATATCTCGCTGCCCCGATCTTTGGAGGGATTTTCCATGCGTCAATCATGAAGGGCACGTCTGTGACTTCAGAAACAAAGTCGATGTACTTTATAAACTCCTGCTCAGACAAAGCGACTATATCAAGCATTGATGGAATACCGGTTTCATCGCTGAACGCTTCCTGCATGTTTATAAGATTCTCAGCCTTCTTTCTGTCAAATTTACCTTCTTTCCTCTTCTCAACTATTTTATGGCCCGTGTAGAACATTGTTCCAACAAGCACAACGGGGTTCTCCCCTTTACCTCCAATTTTCACATTCCCGATCTCAACAACCTTTTGCTTTTTATTAACTCTAAACATCATTCAGCACCTCTCAGTTTTAAAACCTCCTCATGACCCGGATACCTTTTCTTATCCATGTGGGGGAAGTACATAGCCATGGAAAACTCCTTTTCAAAGGATGGATGGACTGCAAGCTTAATGTGATCAACCTCCCTTGCTATTTTATTTGCTTCCTCTCTCTTCTCCCTGCTTATCAGAGCTATTCTTGCACCGACTCCGGCAGCATTTCCAACAGACTCTATCCTCTCAACAGGAACATCTGGCACAAGCCCGATTATCAGGGCTGAAATTTTGTCAATGTAGTTTCCAAATGCTCCGGCCACAATCACCCTGTCAACATGTTTGACATCAAGCTCCTTCATCAGAATGTGGGAACCTGCACACATAGCTCCCTTGGCAAGCTGGATCTCTCTTATGTCCTTCTGGGTCATCACAATATCATGCCCTATTGCAGTTTCATCAGCCCATGCAATCACATACTCCGGATTTCCATCCACCTCTCTGACCCTGTCTGTATCGAGATTCAAGTTGAACCTGCCATTCTTCTTCACTATTCCCGTTCTGTAAAGCTCTGCCGCAGCATCAATTATTCCAGAACCGCAAATTCCTCTTGGCTTGGCATTTCCAATGGTTCTGTATTCTGGCTCAAATGTTTCTGGATCGATTCTTATCCTCTCTATCGCCCCTGTTGCAGCTCTCATTCCGTGCTTGATGTGAGCTCCTTCTAAAGCAGGGCCTGCAGCAGCGGAACATGAAACAAGCTTTTCTCTGTTACCGAGAACTATCTCTCCATTCGTGCCTATGTCTATGACGAGAGTCATCTCATCCTGATTGTATGGTTCTGTTGCGATCAATACGGCAACATTGTCTGCTCCAACCCATCCAGCCTCAATTGGCAGAACATGGACATATCCACCTTCTGTTATGTTCAGACCAAGATCTCTCGCCTTAACATCATGTGATCTGTGCAGGGCTGGAACATAGGGAGCCAGAGCTATATGCTGAGGGTTTATTTTGAGAAATATGTGGTGCATTGCGGTGTTTCCGACAACAGTCATCTCACTCACTTCGTTTGGAGGAACTCCAGCCTCCTTGCAGACATTCTCAAGAATCCTGTTTAAGCCATCAATTATCTTCTGATTGAGCTTTTCAAGTCCGTCCTCATACTGCATCGCATGGGTTATCCTTGACATCACATCCTCTCCGTAAGTAACCTGTGGGTTCATCATGCTGTCTATTGCAAGAACCTTTCCGGTTCTGAGATCTGTCAGATAACCAACAACTGTTGTTGTGCCTATATCAACAGCCAGTCCGTAGGATTCCTCAGCCCTGTATCCCTCCTGTATGTCCACAATCTCTCTATCATTCCATATCGAAACTGTAACCTTCCAGCCAGCATTTCTGAGAACATCGGGCACTTTCTTGAGGGCTTCATAATCTATCTCGACATCTTCAATTCCATAATCCTCTTTCAGGGCCGTGAGTATTCTTTCAAAGTCTCCAAGGTCATCTTTCAAATGTGGCTTCGATAGCTCGAGATAGTATTTCTTCACAGCAGGATTCACAGAAACTGAGAGCTCGACTCCCTCT
>JALUWC010000218.1 GCA_027019885.1 Geoglobus sp. | reverse complement strand
GCGACAAGTGCAAAATAAATTGCCCTGTAAATATTGACATCCCCCACGCAATAAGAAAGCTCCGCAGCGACAGCATGCTATCAGAGACTCGTTACTTCCTCAAGTCTCACCTTATATGGCTTTACTATAACCTCGTAATTAATAAAATGGGGAGAGGAGGTAGTGGAGGTGAATGCCCCGGTGCTCTTAAATGAGCTCATTAACTAGATATATATAATTCAGCCCAAGTCTGTTATACGAGCTTCTTGAAGGTACTATTGCAATACCCGACTGTTACATACATGTATACTATTATACTATCCTTAAGAATTAAAGACGCTCTGTCTACAGGAGTTATACCAGATTTGCTTAACTCCTTCCTTATTCTGTGATTATCAAAAATCTTTAAAACGTTAGAAAGTAACTTCCATTTAAAGTTCCTCGGATCAGGAATCAGAGAAGCTTCCATGGTTTTTCATCCAGGGGAAGGGTTTGTCCCTTCCCATATTTAAATGTTTCAGCTCGTTTTTAATTCGTTCTGAATTGTGAGAGTGATACTTGCGTACTTTTGGTGAAAGAGTAAATGCCATGATAAGCAAGATGAATAATCCCAGATTTTTGCCAGATTTAATGGGCAGATGGCAAGGAGGTTATAAATGTATCTATTTTACCTTTCTTTTTCACATTAATGGCTGACGTTCCTGATGTTAGAGATATATAATGGAAAATAAATTCGCTAAAAACAATATCATTTATATAGCTCTCTACGTCCATTTTACTTAGCTCATAAAAAAGCCCAACAGCTTTTTTATTTCCTTTTATGAATTCTATCAGGGCTGATGAGTCAAAGAAAGCTTTCATTGAAGATACCATCCCTCCTCATCTATCTTACCCTTAGCAACCCCTGCATATTTTCTCAAAATTTCTTGATTTAGTCTTTTTTTAGAGAGTTCTTCTCTTACAAAATTCCTTACCTTCTGTTTTATGTCTTTTTCCATCCAGTCAGGCACCTTAAGCTTTATTACGATCTCTCCCATGTTTCTGAATTAGAATAGTAACTTAATAAAAAATTTTTCTCCTTTTATTTTTAACCAGAGCGACCTTATCTCAGGTGGAAATAGGATGAGAATTTAAAAATTGACATAATGGAGGGTCTGTTAATATTCGGTGGAAGATGTAGTGGAGATGTAAGGCAGGAAGGATTTAAAGAGCTTAATTATACAAAGGTAAGCCCAGTGAAATATGTTATCAATGATGAGCCTCTGAAATATATCGTGCTGACGGAGGAGTACCACAGGAGCTGGAAGCTAAGCGGAAAAGAGCCAATGAAAGCCTACGGCGTCGTAAGCGCATGGGAGGCTGAGAAAGGCGAAGGGCAGGTTATAAGATTTGAGAGGTTCTACAGGGTTAATCTGCTGCTTATGTAATTTCTGCTGTGGCGTTTATTGGTTTGTTGTTTTTAGTGAAGGTTTAATTATAGGTAGAAGGGCTGGAGAGGTATGAAGAAATGGCTGGCATGGGAAAGGAGCTGAGCAGGGAAGAGGCTATCATGAAGATAAAAGAGGTGATTCTGAGCACCGCTGAAAAGTTTGGAATAAAAGTGGAGAAGATAATTCTATTCGGTTCAAGGGCAAGGGGAGATTACAAAAAAGAGTCGGACTGGGACATTCTTGTGGTTACAAGAGAAAAACTGGGGTGGATGTTAAGGAAGGAATTTCTTGCAGAAATATTGAGAAACCTTATAAAATCAAAAATAAAAACAGACATTTTAATAATTGATAAAGATGCTTTTGAAGAGTACAAAAAATGGAAGGGTTTTGTTTACCATCACGCCGCAACAGAGGGAATAGCAGTATGAGGAAAGACGCAGAAGAATTTCTTAAAGCTGCTGAAGATGACCTGCTTGCATCAGAAGAACTGTTCAGGAACGGGCGTTATAGAATAGTGGCTTTTCACGCCCAACAAGCTGCTGAGAAGTATTTGAAGGCTTATTTGTTGGAAAAGACGGAAAGTTACCCTTTTACACATTCTATATCCGACCTAATTGAACTTTGCTCTCATGTAGATGGGGATTTTGAGCATCTATTTGATATAAGAGCACATACTCTCGAAGAATATTATACGCACAGCAGATATCCACCAGTTTTAGAAATTTCTGAAGATGAAGCCAGGGAAGCTATAAGAGTTGCCAGGGCAGTTGGTGAGTTTGTGCGGAAAAAGCTGAGTATGAGATGTTAAATTTTTGTCACTTCCTTCTCTCCAACCAGAGCGATCTTGAGCTTGTAATGGAAACAGAGAATTTCTATGTTTTTAAAAACAGGGCTTATATTCCAAAAGTTTTCTCAGTGGACTCAAAGATTTGTGTAAAGGATATGGAGGAGTTTCTTGAGCTGAGCAGAGAGGTTGACATAAAAAGAACGCTGGTGCTTATCAACGAAAGCTGCAAAGCTGAGGGCGGAGGTGAATTTAAGGAGCTGAAGTACTGG
>JALUWC010000217.1 GCA_027019885.1 Geoglobus sp. | reverse complement strand
GCCAATCATGCCATCATTACGATAGATATAAGTTGCCATACCGCTGAATTCATTGGTACCAGACTTGGTCACCGCGTTGATAAAACCACCGGTTGCTCCGCTCTGCTTGACATCGTAAGGTGAAACTTCAATAGAAATCTGCTCCAACCAGTCAATTGAAATGGACTGTCTGGTAGCTGGTTGGCCATTGGAGTTCAAACCAAAAGTATCGTTAGCACCAACACCGTCAATCATAATATTGTTAAAGCGATTATTACCGCCACCAACTGAAATTTCACCTCTAGCGGCATCTACAATGGTAATTCTTGGGTCCAAACGCAAGAAGTCATTGATTGAGCGACTGATAGTTGGCATATTTTCAATTTGCTCACGGCTAACTGTAGTAGCTGCGCCCATATTATCAGAGTTGAAAGTAGCAGAAATTGCAGCACCAACAACTTCTATATTGCTTAGTTCTGCGGTATCGGCAATTAATACAACATCAGCAGAAACCGGGTCACCCAGCTTCAGCTCTATACCTTCTGCTGTTTCAGGCCGGTAACCATCTTTATATACGGTAATTTTATATGGCCCACCAACACGCAAACCGCGGGCAGCATAGTTACCGTCCTCCAGGGTATCGACAAAGCGTGTCGTGCCACTAGGAACATGGATGATTTCGACAGTAGCCCCAGAAATACTGGCACCATCTGAATCGGTTACCCGACCATTAAGGTCGGCTGCCACACGCTGTGCATATACAGGTGCCGCAAATAACATTGCTATTACAGCTATCAATGATAGCCAAAAATTTGTTTTCATTTTCATTTTCATTCGTCCCACGCCTTACGAGCTAATGTAGAAAAAAATGGATAAGAGTTGTAACCAAACACTTGTCAGACTCGAATATATAATAGAAAACACTTTAAGTTATTGCTCTATATATATGAAATTCAAAGCATCCCTACACAAGCCATTGATTACAAACATCCCTCAAGCGCCAGCTAACTAACCAGCAGTCGGTATTGTAGCAGGATTTACTTACAATTTCTTAACAAGAAATGATTATTTTTCTAACAAATACCGCGTTCTGGCAAGATGCTGAAAACTCGGCTTTGCTGCGGTTAGCAATCCAGGCTTAACCACTGATTATTCTTGGCCAGCGCTCATGCACAGCATCTTCCATCTCTGGCTCTATGGTGACCACATATACACGCTGCTCGCAGGACTCACGAGCGACCAAACCCTGGATCCATTTCCCCTTGGGCAAGTCAAACCAGTGGCTTTGCCCCATAATGTCTTTTTCCATAAACGCCTTCACTGGAATCTTTACCGCTAACGGAAACCATCTATCCCAACGCCCGGAGTAAATCGAATCTAGCCGCGCCCAACCACCCAAAGGCAAAGATCCAGCCTGCTCTTTGCGTCGTCCCCAGGGAACCAGGCGATTACCCCGCTGCTTGACCTTAATCGGCAAAACTGCTTTGGGGTTAGGAAAATACACCCTTATATCCTCACCCTGATTATTAGCGTAATAAACTCCACCACACATTTAAGGGCACCTCTATTAATTGATTATATCCTCTGCGTGATCAGAAGCAGGTAGCTGCAAGGCTTGAGCCGCAGCAGAATGGTTTTATCCATTTTCAAGGATCAAAACGCAGCAGATGTCTGCTTCTGGTCGCGCCCTACGGGGCTTTACACCCGCTCCCGACTCTGCGTTATACTATCTTGATATGCAATAAGCATGTCTTCAATAGTATGCCTTGATTCGGAATCGGGTGTAAAGACAGAGGACACAATCGATTAATAGAGGTGCCCTTAACTACGCCTTATTGTTAAGGATTGTTTCCCGGTGACCAAATGGTTTCCAGGCAGGTGCAATAACATTAGGCATGCTTGAGCGCTTCATTAAATACGCAGGTGCCAGGGCAAACTCACCATAACGACTATTTATCAGGTCTGTTGCCCGGTTTAGCAGTTCGCGTTGCTCAGATGGCTGCTCGAATAAATCTGCTATACCAGCTTCGGGACCTGGATCCAGTGCAGTCACCTGCACTTGATGAACAGGCTCGCCGCGCCAACGCTCGGCCAGGAATGCTGCACACAATTTGCTGATCTCGGCACCATCGGCACTCGGCAGGCGACTCCGATAGCGACCCCCTAACCAACCACCCTCTCCGCCCATGCCAATATAAAACTGCTGTGCCACCAGCTGATGGCGGCGTAAGCGAGCGGCAACCTTTTCTGCCATATGAGCCAAGTATAAACGCATCACCCTGGTATCAGTTGTATTCGGAGGCATAACTTTGCCATGTCCAATAGACTTAGGTGCGGCAGTATCCTGCACCACCGGCTGTGGATCCAAACCCTGACACATTAGCCAGATGCGCCGTCCAATATTTCCAAAACGCTGCCCCAGCACACTTATCGGCAAGTGCTGCATATCAGCACAAAGCTCCACTCCCCGGCCTGCCAAAAATCGCCCG
>JALUWC010000216.1 GCA_027019885.1 Geoglobus sp. | reverse complement strand
CTCTTCTGCTTTCCCTTCGAAGGCGACTCTCCCGCTGACCAGCAGATATGCATTGTCGCTTATCTCAAGGGCCTTTTTGACGTTCTGCTCCACCAGAAGTATTGTGAGGCCAAGCCTATCCTTCAGCTCAATTATCTTGTCAAAAATTGTGTTGGCGAATTTGGGTGAGAGCATGGCTGTTGGCTCGTCAAGCATCAGAAGCTCAGCTTTCCTGATTAGAGCTGTAGCAATGGCAAGAAACTGCCTTTCTCCTCCGCTGAGTGTTCCTGCCTTCTGATTGAGTCTGTACTCAAGCTCGGGAAAGACATCAAGGGCAAGATCTCTTCTGTCCTTGTACTCGCCATTGTCCAGCGTGTAGCCAGCGATCTTCAGATTCTCCTCAACAGTGAGGTTGGTAAAAACGTTGTCCACCTGCGGAAGGTATGCAATCCCCATCTTCGTCCTCTCGTGGGGTGGGGTTGTGGTAACATCCCTGTCGTTGTAGACCACTCTTCCTGAATGGATGGTTGTCAGTCCAAAGATTGATTTCAGAAGTGTGCTCTTCCCACTGCCGTTAGGACCAACTACCGTCGTTATCTTCTTCCTTTCCACCTCTGCATCTATCTCGAAGAGGATGTGCAGCTCCTTATACCCTGCCGATAACTTCTCAGCCCTGAGCACCAAGATACACCTCAATAACCTCTGGATTATTAAGAATTTCTCTTCCCTTACCCTCGGCAACAATTCTGCCGTTGGCCATCACATACACTTTGTCAACGTAATCAAGGACTATGTCCAGCCTGTGCTCAACTATCATAAACGAAATGCCTTCTTTCGCCAGATCCTTCAGCTTCCTCAGTATACTGTGGGCCAGCGCCGGAGCGACTCCAGCAATGGGCTCGTCCATGATGATGAGTTTTGCATCGCACATCAGCGCTCTGCCCACCTCAAGCAACCTGAGCTGACCCCCACTGAGATTCATTGCCCAGTCGTTCCATAGGTGGTCAATGCCCAAAAAATTGAGAATGTTGAAGGCTTTGTCCACCAGATCCTCTTCTCTCCTCAACCACTTCCCCATCAAAGCCTCGCTGACTCTTTCTCCGTATCCTGCATCTGCTATCAGCAGATTTTCTAATACCGTTAGCTTTTTCAGCGGGTGAGGTGTCTGGAAGGTTCTGACGATCCCCAGTTTGAATCTGTCATGTGGTGCTTTATTGGTGATGTCCCTACCTTCAAACAGTATCCTGCCTGTATCAGCCTTCAGAAATCCGGTTACTACATTTATCAGCGTTGTTTTGCCGCTTCCGTTGGGCCCGATTATGAGTGTTATGCCACCCCTAAGTACCTCCACGCTAACATTATCAAGGGCTCTAAGCCCGCCGAAGTTTTTGGTGACTTCTTCAGTTACAAGGGCTACACCATTAAGTCCACTTGATTGTGTTGGTTTCGAAGCTCCATACTCCAGCTTCAGTCCAGGCTCCCTCCTTGACGGCATAGATTCTGTACTCAGACCCTACCCTGTCATTGTACTCATCAAACTTGACGGGTCCGCTGACCGGTTCAACGCCATAGGCACCCTTGCTGTACTTTTCGGCAACTTCCGGAATCACCTTGGCCATCTCGTCGGCATCGTACTTACCCAGCTTGTCATAAACCTCAGCAAAGGCCATGGCAAAGACCCATGCAGCATCGTAAGCGTTCAGACCATAGCTCTTGGGCTCTTTACCGCCAGTTCTCTCGGCATAAACTTTCTTGAGATCCTCAAAGGCGGCTCCACCCCTCGTTTCTGAGACAGTGCTGTAGAGTCCAACCTTGCTGGCCTTTTCCGGCACATCCTCTGTAACTTTGCTGCTCTTCGCCGTACCATCACATCCAATCCACTTGACTGTCAGCAGAACCGAGTCATCCTTCACCTGAGCGAGCATTGTGGCCACTTCTTCATAGCTGAACGTCACCACAGCAACCTCTTCCGGCTTGTAAGTCTTGAGCAGGTCGTTTACAGCATCTTCTATTGTAGCTATATATGGTGTGAAGTCCGCCGGTGGTGGGTCTGGATACTCAACGGAAGACTTAACTTCGATGCCGAGCTTCTCAAATTCAGCTCTGCCATACTCGTCCAGCCCCTTGCCCCAGGCATTGCCAATATAGGTTATAACCACAGCTTTGACACCGAGCTCCTCAGCCAATTTGGCTATAGCCTTGGTCTGGAAAGCGTCGGTTGCAACAAACCTGAACACGTACTTCTTCTCTTCAGGAGACGTGACGCCTATATACTTGGGAGCTGCCGTTGACGACGGAGAGCCGAGAATTATCTTATTTGATCTCACGTATTCAATGACGTTCTTTACCTCTCCACTGCCCATAGGACCGATAATAAGTCTGACACCCTTGCTGTGGAGAGCCATGACCTTGTCAAGAGCTATCTTAGGATCAACTCTCGTGTCTTCTACATAGAGCTTTACCCTGTAGGGCTTACCATTCTTCTCAAAATAGGCATTGATCCT
>JALUWC010000215.1 GCA_027019885.1 Geoglobus sp. | reverse complement strand
GCCATGAGAGACGCCGGCTCTTCTGGCATAGGCTCTGGGATTGCGTACTTCACCGTCAGGGAGCCCGCAGATGACGATAGGGTATTAAAATCATCTTCTACGAAAGTTCCCTACAAAGGGAGGGATTTTGTCTGCACCGATAATGTGAGCGAAAGCCTGTTCGACTTTGTATGCAACAGACCGGGACAGGAAAGCAGGAATGCCAGAAAGCTCGAACCAGGAAATATCTGTCAGATAGACGAATACGCCCTGCCCTTCGACACCAAAGTCTGTGAGGTCGATCATTCAATCTACGGAGCCAGCGCATACGTCCTCTACGGCGACTCAGCGATAGCCTACACCGGCGACATCAGGGTGCATGGAAAGCATGCAGAGAAGTCAAGAGAGTTCGTCAGGGAGGCCAGAAGTGCTTCAGTGCTCATTATTGAGGGCACAAGAGCCGGCAGGGGCGAGGATGTCAGCGAGTCAGAAGAAGTCGTTTTCCAGAACTGTTTAAGGGCAGTCGAAGAATCTCATGGTCTGATTATTGCTGACTTCTCTCCCAGAAACTTCGAGAGGCTTGACACTTTCAAAGAGATTGCAGAGAAAACATCCAGAGAGCTGGTTGTTACAGCCAAGGATGCCTACATGCTCCACGCGATGGAATGCGCTGATGGGATCTGCAGGATGGATGATGTAAGAATTTACCATGAGCTGAAGCAGAAAAAGGACAAGTGGGAAGAGCTCGTTGTCAGGGAGAGATGGGGCGACAGGTACGCAGATCCGGCAGAGATTTCGAAAGATCTGAAAAACTACATTCTCTGCTTCTCCTTCTACGACATGAAGCACCTGCTTGACATAAAACCTGAAGGTGGGTCATACATCTATTCCTCAAGCGAGGCGTTCAGCGAGGAGCAGGAGTTCGATTTCCTCAGGCTGTACAACTGGCTGAGGGAGTTCAACCTGAAGGTCTACGGCTTTAAAATGGTGCTTAAAGATGGAAGGCTGGCTCCGGAGTTCGTCAGGGGTTACCACGCCTCAGGGCATGCGTCAAAGGAAGACCTGAGGTGGATGATTGGGGAGATCGATCCTGATGTCATCATTCCTGTTCACACTACCAGCCACGAATGGTTTGTGGAGAATTTTGAGGGTGTGGTTGTGCTGAGGGATGGAGGAAATGTGGAGGTTTAACCGATGGAAGATGAAAGGAGGAAAATTCTGGGAATAGTGCCAGAGGAGTATTTTACGGGTGAAGACTGGCTCAGAGCTGGACGAAGGCGATACATGCTTCTGAACGTCATTTACTACCTTCAGCACTTTGCAGGAAAAGAGAATGGGGTTAGCAAGGAGGATATTTCAGAATTTCTCGAAGCACTCAGAGAAGTCAACATGGATATGTATCTGAGCATTATAAAGCCCGAGATCCCGTTGGAGGCGACCTTGAATGAGCTTCTGAGCAAGGAATTGATTATTGAATCTTCAAACAGAAAATTCTTTGTAAATGTGGAAAGAGTTAAATCGGAAAAAGATTTGATTTACTGGGAAAGTGTTAGGAATGTATTCGATAGAGTTTGCGAAAAGGCTGGGTGGCAGATATGAATGAGGAGGGAATTTTGGGGTTGGTTGGAGTCGTTGCTTGGTCTGAAACCAGATGGAGTGGTTTTGACGAAAAGGGGTTCCAAAATAAGCAAAAATACGGCTTTGAGTTTGTAAAGAAAACTGGTTACGCTCATGAGTGGTGGAATTTTTATAATGCATTCGATGAAAATTATTACATAGGTCACATTGAAGTTGGAGGTAAAGCTCCAAAGAAGTTCAAAAAGGGGCCAATAATTTTCATTTCGAGGAACGTCTATAACGGTAAGTGGTATTTCGTCGGATTCTATGGCGAGGGAGAGTACAATCCGGAAAGATCTGAAACAGGCGTAAAATTAAGTGAGCTAATACCTTCTGACGCCTTAGAGAAGCTTAGAGAGATGTTAAACGAGGTAAAGAATGAAGATTTTAGAAACTACATTGATAAAGTCCTAAGAGGTGCAATATATCAAGGCACTCTACGAGGAAAAAGGGTGAATTCAGCTGTTTTCATTCCTGAGTGTTATGTGGAAATAACTCCGAAGGATATAGGAGTCGAAGGAATTGGTCACATGACTTTCACGTATATGGATGAGAATAAGAAAAGTAAGATTCGTGATTTGTTGCTGAGAGCTAAAGAAAAACACGAACAATTTTTGAAGGAGCAAGACCTTCCTGAGGGCAGAAAACAGGAGATAAATGAAATTTTAAATAAAATAGAAGTGGTGCTGGGTATGTACTTTCCAGAAAAATATGAGTCGCTCAAAGAAGCTTTAGTGAAATTAAAAGAAGAATATGGCGAATACTGGAGAGAGAATTCGGAAAAGGTTTTGCAAGTATACCGTGAATTTGTGGAGCAAGTTATAAATGGCGAGGATCCGAGAAAAGTTTGGTCTGAGATTGAGAAGGTGCATGGCCAAATATTGAATGAGTTTAGGGACA
>JALUWC010000214.1 GCA_027019885.1 Geoglobus sp. | reverse complement strand
GATTCTTCCGCTTTTCGGGGCTGTAGGGTAGCCTGGTCATCCTCGCGGCTTCGGGAGCCGTGGACCCCAGTTCAAATCTGGGCAGCCCCATAAGTTTAAATCTCCAAAAAAGAGGCTCAAATCAGTAAGCTTTATATATCCGATTCCGCACATTATATATCGCCCTCCTTGTGAGGGAAGGGAGAGGCAGCACGTCCGCCAACCCCGTTGCTTCTCTCCCTTTTGTAAGCTTCAATAATCTCGTGGAGAAGCTCCGCGGTGGTCATCCCGCGGCGGAGTCTTTCTTCATTCAGCCATTGATAATCATCAATCCGGATACGCACACGTGTCGATCTCATAAAGCAACACGTCCGCCAAATAGTAAAGTGAGGACACTACTATATAAAGGTTACGATATGAGTGTGGGATCGTGGGGCTGATAAAGAAAATCGCAGATACCATCATTGACGAGCTCACAACACCCAGGAACGTTAAGCGCGGTGAAGCCTTTGAAGACTTTGTTTTAGAACGATTCCCTAAGAAATACTATGAACTTGAATATAGAACACCACGTTATAGAGATAACAAAGATAGATTCATTAAGAAAAGCCGGCAACCTGATTTTATCTTTTTTCATCGCCCTTCTCGGAAAAAGTTCGCAGTTGAATGCAAAAATTGGCGCTTTTTCAAAAATGGTAAGGAATGGATAACTGAAGAAAAGCTAAATGAATATAAAGAATTTGAAAGAAGGAAGGGGATAAAGACATTTATCGTTATAGGACTCGGAGAAGATCCGGAAGATCCTGACGAAATGTTTTGCATACCATTAGAAGACATAAAAATGACTAAGATGTACAGGAGATTTTTAGAGAAGTATCAGCGGCCGCCTCGCAAAGCCTTCTACTTCAACGGCACCATGCTCAAATAGCGCTGTCTAGTCCCGGATTGTAAAGATGTTTGTATAATGATAAATAGCGCTGTCTAGTCCCGGATTGTAAAGATGTTTGTATAATGATCAAGGGAAGAACCGACTAATACGAGTATAAAGATATAATAGAAAGGCGTCTCACCCTACCCAAGGAATGACAGAAAAGAAACACGAGTCAGACGCCTCTTAACCACGGTGTCCTCGGCTCATGCAACGCATCAGCCTGCGGGAGCTTGGTTTTTTATGCTGACTGGAGAACGTAGCGGGGTACATACAAAGGTATTAGCCAGGTACATCAGCTCCGGTGCTCGCTTCGCTGCGCTCCTCGCTGTGGGCAGGCCCACCCACCGCAGGCGCTTCGCGCCTTCCCACAAATCAGAAGGTGATAAGGGTTTTTAGGTGCTTGGTTTTTTATGCTGACTGGCAACCTCTACCTGCGCATAAAGCGCAGGAAGGTAGGTAGGCAGTTATAAATTATAAGCTAGAAGACGCCTCGAGGCTGCGGATCCTGTTGCAGCTCTGTTGATTTTAGTTATAGAATATAAGAGAAAATATATGAAATTATAATAATTACAAGCAGTAATTAGGTCCTGTTTCTAAAAAATGAGTAAGAGTAATTAGAGGTCCCTGGACCATATATTACTCTGATTCATAGTCTTGGTAGTGTATCCTCCTTCTCCGACGAAGCGAGAGAAATCTGAGCGAGAGATCCAAGCTGGTTGATAGCAAGAGCGCGCCCACGCTTGCGGATGATCTTTTTCCGTAGCTGCCAGGACTTCAGAGACTTCAAATGAGGGTTGATCTCCTCCATCGTCAGCATCCAGGCAAGCCGGTCAAACTCAGTATTTAGAGAGAGGTCAATGAGCTCAGGCTGCTTCTCTGCCAAGTCCTGGGTTAAGAGAGCCTGAATCCTGAGCTTTTCGAGATCGGACTCTAACAACGTCATACACTCACCTCCAGATGTTTAAACGCTTCGCTCAACTCCTCAGACCAAAATGAAGGTAAAGTGTTCCTGAATATGCCGGTATACCAGGGAGAGATCACATAAGTCAATTCCTTTGGGTTGTAGCCCTTACGGATATACTTGTTGAAAATCTGCATAACTGCATCGATATAGCTGCCCATCTCCTCCCGCTCAAAAAGGCGAGAGAGTTCATCATAGTACTTGAAAAAGAGGATATTCTGACCAAACCGAAAGGCGTCTTTATTGAATAAGGCAGTAGTCTGAATAGTGTAGAACTGACAGATACCCTTTTGACCTAGAACAGCCAGGAATCGAGAGCCTTCAACAGCTTCCTTAGTAGTACTCCTCTTAGCATGAGTGTCATCACTTAAGAGAGTGTCATCTCTGAAAAGCACCGAACTCAAGGGCACCTCATTTAAGGAATTAACAACACGAATCCAACGAGGGAGATACTGCCGAACCCTGAAAGGAAAGTTATAAAGCACTATGGGACGCTTGGGATTGATCGCATGGATATGCTCCAGGAGACGCATTACAAGAGCGGTTTTTCCAGCCCTGCGATTAGCGAAGACAGGGCAGGAGTAGGAGCCATATGCGAGACTATGCAAGAGCTCAGCAAAAGCGGAGTATTTAGCCTTCACCGTCGCCACCTCCGTTAAGGCTTATCTTCTGCATAAGGAAGCGCTCAATATCTGCAGCCACCGCCTTAGGCTCGCGTAAGTCCGCGTCAATGTTGGCATAATGCCGCTCCAGGAAGTCCGCATAGTCCTTAAGCAGCATCATCTCACGATTAGCCAGAACCTCAGCGCGCTCGCTGAACAGCTGGATAACCCATTCCTTAACACGCTGGAACGCCTGTTTTTCTTTGAAAAACTCCAGGTTAGAGAGCTCAGCGAACCAGGGAGCCTTTATCTGACGCCTCTTAAAATCGATATTGTCCGCAACGACCAGGCTCTGACCTGTAAGGGTATTAAATTCAACGCGATTATCGCCCTGGAATTCGAACTCCTGGAACTTCTTTTCTGGAATATCAAATATGGCTATTTTCTCGGAGTCTTCTGGATCTTCCGCGAAATGGAGCACTAGGACAAGGCGGGATGGCACGCGCAGGATCATGTAGAAGAAAGAATAAGTGAGAGGGAGAGCCAGGAAGAAGCCCAGGAAGACGTACCAGGAGAAGACGCGATAAGCACCGTAGAGCAAGCCAGCGACCGCGAGCAGCTTAAAAGCGATCTTCAAAAAGTTCTTAATGTCCTCATAAGCCTGGCTGCGAGTAGTTTGTTTAACCTCCACCTTCTCGGGGAGCTCCTCAGCCTTAGGGTTAGGCAAACCGAGCATTTAATCACCCTCCTCTCTGTAATAATACTTTTGAATAAAATATCCCACAATACACGTAAAAAGAACAGTAAAATACAAAATAGCGATAAATTCTTGACCACTAAACCTAATGTCAAGCAGACTCAATCACACCACCTCCTCAATACTGTTTTCTTTCTGGTGCTTACGGATGATGTAGCTGGCGAGCATAGCCAAGAGAGAGCCGACGAAGACCGCCGAGAAGATACGCGCCCGCTCTTTCCACCACTCCCAGGAGGTCATTGTAACTTCTTCCTGAGACTTCTCTATGATGTCTTTGGTAATGGCTTTATGGAGAACGCGGATGTTGCTGAAAGTGTAGACGTCGGTGCCTATCACTACGCGAATTTCTTTGATGAACCTGGCCTTTCGAACGTCGTAAGTTTCCAGCGCTGAGAAGCGGTTTATCGTGCCATCTATAATTGTAACATTCTCGCCGGTGCCCAGGCGATCGATCATAATCTTATACCTAGTGCCCGGCTCCTCTGCATAAAGGTAGAATTCCAGGTAGGCGTAGGTTATGCCCTTATCCTCTTTTGTAAGAGCGAGGTCAACCGCGCTGGCTTTATTCTTGCTGACTATGTGGAGGGCGGTCTTAATAGTTTTATTTGCTCTGAGAAGCTCTGAAGAACTATGAGAAACATTCTGAGGAGAGGTTGAGGCATTAACAGACTCGCTGGTAATGTAAGGCATAACACGATCGAGAGAGACGTTGCGCTTAGCAGCTTCACGGGAGAGGTTGAGGGTGATGTTGTACTGCTGAGCCTCCTGCACGAGATCGACAAAAGCCTGTTCTGCAGGAGTAAGAGGGGACGAGTGAGCCTCTCCGGCGAGCATTATAGTAGCGAGGAGGAGATAAAAAGAGAGAGCGACACCGATGCGCATAGGATCACCTGATAACGCCCTTTGTAAAGCTCTTAAACGCGATAATCCCGGACAGCATTGAGACGATGTTGGCGACGTTGTCGCTGAGGTCGTAGCCGAGCACCACGAGGTCGACGTTGTTCTGTATCCACTCCTGGACAAAACCAAACTGGGATAAAAGAAAAATAAGAAAGGCAAGGCCAACCCAGGGCTTGGAGATTGCCATTCAGAAGCCTCCGAACCAGCTGCCGTCGCCTATAAGATCAATTATGCCACCTATGTGAGTGCCAGTGCCACCGTCGCTGATAGGATCGTAGTTACCCGCACCGCCGCCGATAGCGTCATCAATGCGGTCATGTATCCCTCCCAGATCTATGCCGCCGTCATCTCCTACCCAGGTGCAGGAGTATCCTGAGCAGTCCCAGCCGTCGGGATCGCTCCAGTCTATGTTATCCCATGAATCACCTCCTGAAGAACTATCTCCAGAACCACCTGTACCTCCTCCAGAAGATCCACCAGAAACTGGTATAACTGGCTGGTACCAAATGTCAGCTGGATCTGGTTCATTTTCAACTGTGTTGGGATCGGGATTAATGTAATCACCGTTTGGGTTGTTCAGGTCCACGGTTATCGGACGCCAGAAGAAATCACCCACCTTAGGAGGATCTGCGATAAGACCGAACTGACCAGGTGCAGAGGAGTTAACCGCAGCGCTGCCGTAGAAGAAACCGTTTACAAGACCTAACACATTAAGAGCGTTGACGTAGTCCATCGCACGCGGGAGATTGTTAGAGAGCCAGTCCGGGAAGTGGGAGACTATGCCACCATCCCAGAAGACTGCGAAGAAACGTAAGACGTAGTCGAAAGCCGCGCTCGGAATGTAGAAGATGATGTAGAGCAGGGTGTGGACGGTGAAGTAGGCGAGGTTTACGAAAAAGAACACGAAGCTTAGCCCGGCGTTAATCAGGTAGTCGAGGAGACCGGTGAACCAGCCGAAGGCACCGACGGCGAGAGGGAGAACCGCAAGCAAAATGGCAACCGGCCAGTTACCGCGCTTATAAGCGAGCTCTATGCGGTCCCAGTAACGGCGAGAGAAATCTGCGCATACGTTTATACCCCAGAATAAAAGCTTAGAGAGAAGCACACGGAGAGCGCTGAGTAGCTCCTCACCTTTCTTTACGATTAGAGAGATCATGAAAACCACCTCCTGTTAAAAAGAAAAGAGGGAAGGCATACGCCTACCTCACCGCAGCACGACCGCCGGTCAGGGTGAGGTTCGTAGCCATCACAAGAGCAAGCGATGAAAGACCGACCAGGAAGAAGATAGCGTAGCCGTTGTGGTCCACAACCGCTGCATTCCAGACGAGAT
Organism: Geoglobus sp.; assembly: GCA_027019885.1. Taxonomy (GTDB): domain Archaea; phylum Halobacteriota; class Archaeoglobi; order Archaeoglobales; family Archaeoglobaceae; genus Geoglobus. Next base: position 5,808 of record JALUWC010000214.1, on the reverse strand, counting down.
CCGTAAAGGCAGTTTTTGCGTCTGCGATGTAGCCAGAGACAGCGCCCACTATGCCGCTTATCGCTGCGCCCTGTGAGGATGTTCTATTTGTGAGAGCGTACGCGCTTGCCCCGAGAACGCCCAGCACAAACATCAAAAGAGAGAGCTCCATGGCGATCACCTCCTTCTCCTGCGCCAAGAGCGGCGCTTCTTATTCTTCCTGAATTGCTTTGTGTGCTTGTGCTTCGCCTTGCGGAAGCTCCTGATGTTCACATAAGGAGTAGCGAAGACCGCGCCGACGAGACCGACGATGCCACCGAGGGCGAAGTAGATGTTGAGCCAGTTCTTGCCGACACCGCCGGACTCGGGACCGATAAGCTGGAGATCAATGGTTGCAGATGAAGGAATAGGCTGACCTGGAGTATCGAACCATATATATGTGAGAGTGTCAGGAGCCTTAGAGTAATATGTTAGTCTATCAAGCTCTGTTATATCCAGCTCAATCCAAGAACCATTGGCTGTAATGTTGACTGGATCAAAATCTTTAACAAATACACCATCTGCAGACTGCATATGTGGATTAATTTGTACACCTGATCCTAAATCTACATACAGACGCATTTTAGAGACTCTGCTGTTTTTGAGATCCTCAGCAGTAACTGGTAGCCGGATACTTAGAGAAAAGCCCTGACCACCGTGCTCATACGTATTGGACAACAGCAGGAATATTTTTGAATCGTCGGTAACTGTATATGACTGAGATTCAGAACGGAAAGTGCCATTAACATCATGATAATTCAGTTTGATGTCCGCGATGTCAGAAGAATATGTAACCCCAGAAACTGTAACCGTATTGTTGGTTGTGTTTGTAAATATTGTATCTTCCTGAGTAATCTGGTCGTCGAGCTCAAGAAGAGAGACCTGCGGGAGCTTGGAGTTTATCCCGCTGACAATTGCGGCGCCGGCGGTGGGAGCGAGCACGAGAAAGAGCACCGCCAGAATGCTCGCAATAAGCGCACGACCGCGCCGCTTGGCTATGGAATGTCTTATCCTCCATGCCATAGTACCACCTCCTTTTTTGTAAAGAGCTCTGGAAGTGGTACTATTTATTTAATCTCGGAAACCCCGGAGTTCTCAAAAATCAGGAGAAATAAAGGTCGGATTGTCGAGAGCGCGGATTTTAAAGACTAATTTGTGATTTAAAGGGATGACAACAAGAGAAAGCATTTTACTGTGACCGTTGATATTCAGACCGAAGGAAACGCTTTTGCCGACTGTATAACCGAGCTCCTTCTTTATGAAGCGACGGAAAAGCTTCGGATCTCTCGGGAACTCCTCAATTAGAAGCCTAGCTTTCCGCCGCGCCTCCTCTATCTTCGCAGGAGAGTAATGTTTTTCGACCTCGCGGTCAACGATTATGTGAGGGGTATAACTCCGGAAAAGATGTATAAGCTTCATTTCCCCACCTCCATGCACTCAGAGCAATAAAATTCGCCGTAGTAAACTCTCTTCTCTCCGATTATGTGAAGTTCTCCGGTTATGTGATAGAAAACCTTAGAACCAGGTTGAAGTATTTTAGAGCAGAGAACGCAAAAAGTCTTAGATTTAGGTAAGAACATCTCAAAAATTTTCATCGCTGGATACCTCCTTGAAGCCTATGAGTTAGCAATATCGCAAGTTCTTTGAAAAGGCAGGTTTTGTTATGCAACACGATAGCTTCTAAAGCCTTGAGGTCGCCTTTTTCCCAGTAGGAACGCCAGGCATAGGGCACGTTAGCGCCGGAATGTAGGGGATCGTGGAGAAGCCGCGAGGAAATGTTAAAGAGATCCTCCTTACGCGCATAGTTGAAAGGTTGAAGCTCTGAGAAGGATAGGTTAAGCCAGTTTGTTTCAAACATGCAATTATATGCAAAGCGCTCTTTATCCTGGAGATTTTTGTAACACCAGCGTCGGGAGAATTCGAGAAACTCTTTAGCGCTCTCTGTTGTGCGCTGGAAGACGCGGAGAACGTTATGATGAACGACGCCCAGAGTTACAATTTCGTCACGCTCAGGATATAAACCAGTCGTCTCTATGTCGACGATAGCGCAGCCGTTGAGGGAAACCGGGAGCTTCCAGACAAGATTCATCATTTTTTACCATTCCTCCATATAAGCAATAGCTACTATTACACCACACCAGAAGCCAATTGCAAGCCCATGAAAGAAGCCATAAGCCATTTCACTCATGGACGCACCTCCCTACATTCTGCCAACTTTTCACAGTCATAACAGGAGTCGGGATAGCCCGGACACTCTTTTCTCATGGGCACACCTCCTCGCATAGATGGAGAGCCTTAGCACACTCGTAGTAATGCGCGCAGTTCTCGCAGCTTGGCGAGTCACGATATGCAGGAGAGCGAGGTTTATAAGAGACGCTCACCGCAACACCTCCTTTTATTCTTAAAATAAGTGACTTTAAGACTTCCTTTTTTCATTTCATCCCATATATTAAAGTCTTGATACCTAAACCTTAGAATTTCCTCAGGAATGTATATAAGCCGACTCATGAAGCCACCTCCTGGAAATCATCTGGTGGATCGGGAGTTTCAATAAAGCACTCAGGCCACCATTCACGAGCCAGGCGCTCAAAATAAGCGAGATCGCCGGTATAATGGAGTATGCCAGCATCACAGTCGGGGCAGTTCTTAGCCCAGGGGATCTTAAGAGGGCGCAGGTCGTAAGCGCTGCCAAAAGTTTGTATTAATCTCTGGTTTTTTGTTGCTTCGAGATAAAGCGCATAATGCAAAGGATGACTAAAATGCGCCGGTTTAGTGATATATTTCATTATGTAGCGCAAGCCACCGCGAGGAGAAGCACGTCGAACGTCAACGACCATGCCTTTTCCATTTGTAACTCTGATCCACTCCTCGCGAAGAGAGCGATCTGAGCCTTTGCGATTTTCAATCCAGACAGCATCAACCAGCGCATGTATATGGATGTGCCAGCCCTTGCCCTTGTGGGTAGTTTCGATCACGTAGATACCGCCCTGGACGAGACCTAAGACTTTGCGCCGGCGAAGTTTCGAGAAAGCGGAGCGGATAAACTTGTAAACGTCAGGGGAAAGCTCCTCCACGTTGCGGATCGTCAGAGTTACAAGGCGAGGGTTTTTGAATTGTCTAATTGCATGCCAGTACTGAGCGAATAGCTGAGAACCGCGGCGCTTGGCGCAATCGGGACAGAGGCGGTATAAGTTACACTGGTAGTTTATGAAGTGTACGCTGCCGCACACATCGCAGCTGAGCATATGGGAAGACTCGTAGCCGCAGCGGATAGCGCGGTTAGCGACGTTCTCACCTAAAAGAGCCTCGATATAAGAATAAAGGTCATCACCTATGTGATCAGAAACGAAATTCAACGCCTCACCTCCTTGAAAAATGGAAAAGGAGAGAGTTTTAGACCTGTAAGGCTTCGTCGATACGCTGAGCCATAGCCTTAAGCAATATCCAGTCTTTGCGGTAGAGAGGGAAGTCAATATAGCCATCGCCGTTCTTCCTGCTCAAACGGATGTAGCGCTCACCCTTCTTAGACTCGCACACCTGGACACGTGCACCTGCCAAGTAGTCCTGGAACTTCACAAAATCCGGCAACTCTTTCTTGCTGTTATTTTTCTCAGAAATTTCTACCACCTCCTGGTTTTTGGAGTATCGCGCGGAATCGCGCGGGCATGATATATGCCAATGATGTCACAAAATTTAGAGACACTCACGCGCTGTGGAGTAGTTACGATATAGCGGTAAACCTGGCAATCCTGGGAAGCGTCCAGATACTCAGGATTAAGAAGCTCTAGGCGGATAATGTCAAAAGGGAAATCATCAGGGGAGAGAGACCTGAAGCTGGAAAGCTGATAGACGTAAGGGATATCCACTTCAGAAGAAACCGCGGAAGCCATCAGAACCAACCCCCTTTATTGTAATCTCACGCTTTAAGCGATTGACAACACGCCTGCGAAACTCTGAATAGCTGACGCCTGCAACCTGCTTGCCCTGGGCTCTGTACTCTTTCCAGAGTCTTCTTATACCCGGGACAACCCAGCGACCACCAGAAGCAACCAGCCTAAGCTCCTGCATTAGAGAGCACCTCCCCAGGACTTCGAAAAATTTTTCTTAGACTGGTCCTCGCAGTAGTCCACCAGCATGCAAAAGCCACAAAAGCCGAGGTTGTAGCTGCGGCACTGGTCGGCAATAGCACGGAAAAACTCACTATCTACGTCGTTTTCTCCAATAGACTTATATCCTACCTTCTCCATATTTCATAACACCTCCGGCAGTTTGTCGGGGTAAGCACCCCGAGGAGTGGCGCGTGCGTGGAAGGGACTCCTCGGGGTGTCATCCTATCACGGATGACCATAAACCACCTCCGTAAGCTCTGCTATCTTTTCCGAGTCTATTTCCGATGAAATTTCGGCAATGAAATCGCGAAGCTTGCGGCCCTCGAGGACGGCGAAGTAATTGAGCTCATAAGTGGAGTGCCAGAGCGAGCCGTAAGTGTCTTTTGCAACAACCAGAAGAAGGAACTGATCGAATATTTTTGAGAAAAGAGGCAAGCGCTCATTGACCTGGGCAGAGCCTATCCGCTCATATTTGGACTCCACGATAAGCGGGAACTTCTTGCGCTGATGTCCGAGCTTTTTCCAATCTCCAGATTTTGTTTTATAACAGAGAAAGCCGTAAAGAATAGAGTCAGGACGGATATAAGAGTCCTCTATCTTATGAGAAGGCTCAAAATATGCAGAATCGAAGACAATAGCAAGGCGACGCTGAGCAGCGAGCTCTGAAAGAATCTCATGGATAAGCCTCTGCTGCTGCCTGCCACGGTTTATCTTCTTAGCGCGGAGAGAATTCAACTCGGATATTCGCTCTTTAATCACCTTCTCATTAAAAGAATCAGACGGAGAAGCAGAATCACCCCAGAAGAAATAACATCCTGATTCCTTAAAGTATTTGCCTTTAATCAAACCACATGCCAAGAAAGTAGACCGGATGAGATTCACGTTAAGAGGAGAAAATTGAGATTCTAGCTCTATACTGGAGAGAGGGATCTGTGAATCGTGTATGGCATAGTAAGCGCGGATCTCATTAAAGCAGCCCTGAGCCTTAAGGGTTGAAATTATGTATTCTTCAAAGAGAGATGAAGCAAGGAGCTCCTTGTCATGGAGAACGTAGAGGTAACAAGAGGAAAAGTCTTCTTTTGTTCTAACCATCGCTGGTGAGCGGATTACAATTCCTTCCCTGGTTAGCTTGTGCAGGCGATGAGCAATACGCTTGGGCGTGAGACCTGTTTTCTTTGAGATGTCGCGAGGAGTGAAGACGCCCGGGAAGTCTTCGATAGCTTCCACAACTTTTAGTATTTCACTGTTCCTGGTGGTCTTGAGTATCTTACCTCGTATGGAAACCTGGATACGACTACCCCTCTCCGAGACTATTTCCATAGCGTATAACCTCCAAGTGGATATATAAAAGAAGGTGTTAGAGCACCAGAAAAGTGAAAAAGTTAAGTGTGGACGCGAACGAGGAGACGAAAAGCCCCATCCTACTTGTAGTACCCCCACTCCCTCTTCGGGCCGAAGCTTCTTATGCCGTGCTTTAGGAGCTGTACTCTGAGGCGCAGCGCGTAGTCGGAGCTTATCTCTCCGCGCTTCTCCAGGTAGCGTATGATCTCCATACCCTCCTCCTCGGTGCTGCACCTGTTGAGGAAGTCGATTACTCCCGGGGTGTAGCCCTGAAACCTTCCCCTTTTCTTCTCCACCTCTACCCTGAGGAACTCACCCTCCTCTATCTCCCTCGCCAGGT
>JALUWC010000213.1 GCA_027019885.1 Geoglobus sp. | reverse complement strand
AAGAACAATGGAAGTTGATCTGCTTGACAAGATAAAAATAGAGATTGTCACTGAGGATGAGAATGTTGAGAGGCTGATAGATACAATAATCGCCTCTGCAAGAACAGGGAAAATTGGTGATGGGAAGGTATTTGTTGTTCCTGTCGAAAAATCTGTCAGAATCAGGACAGGAGAGGTGACATTTTAATCAGAAAGCCTTAGCTCAGCCCATTTGTCCTCACTTTCAGATACCCTGACTCGAACAACATTTACTCCTCTTTTTTTCAATCTTTTGACTATTTCAATGCAGATATTTTCTGAAGTTGGGACATCGATTATTTCATTTAGTACTGTGTGGTCAAAATCTTCCAGAACATCTTTCAGAACTCTTTTAAGGTTGTAGAAATCCATAACCATTCCATTTTCTTTCACTTCTCCTTCAATCTCAACCTCAACTCTGAAATTGTGCCCATGCAATTTTCCACATTTCTCATGACCCGGAATCGCATGAGCCGCACTGAACTTCTCGCTAACACCTATCCTCATCATCTCACCTCCATGTACTTGTGTGTTTGAGGAATTATCCTCGTATCTTTGAATTCAAGCATTTTCTCCTGAAGTTTTAAAATGTTTTGCACATCCGAACCAAACACCGGCTGGAGGACAAAACACTCAACGTAATCTTTTATTCCATGAGCTCTCATCAAGACATCCTCCAGATCGAATGTTCCGGGGAGAACGATCTTTGAGAAGGTTGTTCGCCTGTTTGAATTCCTCAGTATCCTGTATGTTCTGACCGTTCTTTCGTATATCTCCTCGTAATACCCATTGACAGCTTCTCTGATTTTCAGATCCCCAGCAACGATGTCGAAATGCTTCAGCAGTTTGGCCTTTTCAGGCAGGGTCATGTTGGATTCGAGGTAAAAAAGTCTTGTTTTTTCAAGCTTTGAAATAAAATCTGCATACATCAGAGGTTCTCCACCTGTGAAGGATACGGAATGAATCCTCTCTGACGAGTCAATCACATTCTGGATGTACTTCGGCTCAACAGGATTGTTTACTTCTCTGCGATTAACATGATCAACGCATTTCACATTGTATTCGGTATCGCAGTACCAGCAGCTCAGGTTACACCCTGAAAATCTTATGAAGAGCTGCCTCACACCGCAGAATATCCCCTCTCCCTGAATTGAGTAGAATATCTCACTTACTGGTGCTTTCATGTTCTTCCTTCATTTTTTGATATATCTCAACCGCTTTCTTCCACTCCTCATCGCTCAGCAATGGATCTTTTGCGTTGTTCAGCAGAAAGGCTTCAGTTCTCTCAAGGCATGTTCCGCATGAAAGACATGGTCTCTCGTCACCCTCATAACAGCTCCATGTTATCTCGTAAGGAACATTGAGCTCAAGTCCAAGCTTCACTATTTCATCTTTTGTCATGTCAACAAAGGGTGCCTTTATCTCAACAGGCGTCCAGAGGTTGGCAAGGTAAACTGCTGCATCAAATGCCTTGACAAACTCCTTTCTGCAATCTGGATATATGCTGTAATCGCTTTTGTGGGCGGCATAGTAAACCTCTTTTGCCTCAATCTTAACAGCATAACCAGCAGCTATGGACAGCATTATCATATTTCTGTTCGGGACTATTGTTCTTTTCTGCACTTCCTCACTGTAAAATGCTTTTGGCACAGATGAACCTCCAGTAAGCGCTCCAGCAGAAATCAGATCGTGGATGGATGAGATATCAACTATTCTATGAGATACGGATCCAGCACTTTTCGCTCTTTCGGCGATCATTTTTGAGTGTTTAAGCTCCTTTGAGTGCTTCTGTCCGTAATTGAAAGTGAGGGCATGAATATCATGGCCCTTATCGAGCAGATAGTAGAGGAGGGTTGAGCTGTCTATTCCTCCGCTGAGTATCAGGACAACCTTCATACTCTGTACATCCACCACCCTGTTAAATACGTTTTCTTCTCCGGATTTTTGGAAACCTTAATCATTTAGACTTTTATAGGGTGAAGAACAAGCATGAGGGAAGATAGAAAGGCATGGTATTTGATGCCGGCTCAATATTTGAAGCTATAAATGAGCTAAATCTGAGATTTTGAGGGAGAAATGAACATGTGAACTCGCGAAACATGAGCTTGGTGACTTTTGTAGAAAGAATCAGTTTTACGCAAAATCAATTGAGCTCTCCTTCTCAGCCTTTTTGGAAATAACCCTTGTACCTCCCCTTCAGCACTTTCTTATCAAATTTGCCAACACTCGTCTTTGGGATCTCATCAACAAAGATGATATCATCAGGCAACCACCACTTCGGGAATTTTTCCTTCAGGTGTGCTATCAGTTCCTTCTTTATCTCCTCTCTTGTACAATTCTCTCTCAGAACAACAAATGCAATCGGCCTCTCCTGCCACTTTGGATGCTCAACTCCAACAACAACAGCCTCTCTCACAGAAGGATGGAGCATCAGATGGCTTTCGAGATCCTGACTTGAGATCCACTCTCCACCGCTCTTTATAAGATCCTTTGCCCTGTCAACAATTTTTATGTATCCCTCCCCGTCCACAACAACGATATCCTCCGTTCTGAACCAGCCGTCAATGAATTTCTCAGCAGTTTTCTCAGTATCCCTGTAGTACTCAGATGTAACCCAGGGTCCCTTTACATAAAGCTCCCCCATGTCCTCCCCGTTCCATTCAACATCCCTTCTCTCTCCATCTTTTTCCTGAACAACCTTCATATCAAGCAGTGGTAGGATCAACCCCTGCTTTCTTGAGTGTTCGTAAAATTCGTCTTTTTCAAGCTTCATGTAGCTTTTGGGCCTGTTCACAGTCAAAACTGGTGTGGTTTCTGTCAAGCCGTAGGTGTGGATTATTGTAATCCCAAACTCCTTCTTAAATGCCTTCAGCAAAGATGCCGGAGGAGCACTCCCACCAGTAAAAACCTCATTTAGACTGCTCACGTCATAATCCGGATTCTCCTTGAGAAAGCTGTAGATCATCATCCAGACTGTTGGCACGCATGCTGTGAAGTCAACACTTTCATTCTGAATCAGCTCCACGTAATCCTTTGGCGTTGGATGCTGTCCCGGAAAAACCTGCTTGGCCCCAACCATCGTTGCTGAGAACGGAATTCCCCATGAGTTAACGTGAAACATGGGCACAATATGCAGAACACATCTTCTCTCACTCAGATTCAAAGCGTCGGGAAGTGATGTGACGAGGCTGTGGAGAACAAGATTTCTGTGGGTGTATGCAACACCCTTGGGCATGCCTGTTGTGCCTGAGGTGTATGCCATTCCTGCAATGCTGTTCTCATCAATCTCCTTCCATTCGTAGGTTTTTGGTTTCCCGGAAATCAAATCCTCATAGGCAACTGACTCAAAGGATGTGTCATAGCTCTTTTCCTTACCCATAACCACAAAATGCTCAACATTCAGCCTGTCTGCTATCCTTTCCACAACAGAAATCTGGTCGCTGTCTAAGAAAAGCACCCTGTCTTCAGCATGGTTTATTACGTAGGCAATCTGTTCTGGAGAGAGCCTCAGATTCACTGTGTGATATGCTGCACCCATGCATGGTGGAGCAAAGTAAAGCTCCAAATGTCTGTGAGTATTCCAGGCAAGAGTTCCAACTCTGTCGCCTTTACCAATTCCAAGCTCCTCAAGAGCATTTGCAAGCTGGCACACCCTTCTGTAAAAATCAGAGTAGGTGTATCTGAAAATGCTTCCGTCCTCCTCTCTTGAAACAATCTCTTTTTTTCCAAAGTAGTTTTTTGCTCTCAGGAGAATTCTGAGGAGAGTCAGATCTTCAAATCCTGATTGTGCCGATTTGGAGCTCATACAATCATCACCCACTCTGTGTGGTTGTAATATGAATATGAAATTAACGAAAAAATTGAAAGGATTGGATCACAGAATTGATAACTGAGGAATCTGTTATCAGAATCTAAAACTCATCCTGCAGTCTGTCTATTTTCAACTCCGACCCGATTATAACCGCTTTTGGAGTTATCTGTGCCAAATTTCTTTCATCAACCTTCAGGGTTTTTATCTCGTAATTCTTCCCAGAAATCTGGAACATGCACAGACCTTCACACTCAACAAACCCCTTTGCACGAATTATTCTCCCGAATTTCCCGTCAATCATCTCTTTAAGAAAATCCTCAAGCTCATGGAGCGTGAACTTTCTTTTCGGTGCAAGAGACACGCTGTCCAGAATTATCCCGGTCGCACGCTCTTCTGATTGAAGCCTGTTTAATCGAGTTGAAATTGCTGGGATATGTCTGCAGTATTGCGTTCTGACAGCTATAGCATAGGGGTTTATTTTGGAGATCTCCTTCTCTATTTCCCTCATCTCCTCATCGCTTACCAGATCTGCCTTGTTTATCAGAACCACATCTGCAGTCCTAATCTGCTCGACATAAAATTTCCCGAAATCATCTATGAAATCGCTGAAGGTAGATGCGTTCACAACGCAAATTACAGCTTTCATTCTGAAGTTTTCAGCAAATTTGCTTCTTTCTATGGCTTCAAGAACATTCATGGGTGAGGCAACTCCTGATGGTTCTACAAGGAGAACATCGGGCTTTATCTTTTCGTAAACCATGTCTATTGCTTCTGGCAGGGATGCATTGAGGGAGCAGCATATGCACCCGCTTGGAATCTCAATAATCTCCAAGCTATCCTTTCTGATTATCTCGGCATCTATGGATAGATCACCAAATTCGTTGACGAGAACAGCGAATTTTCTGTTCTCGAATTTCTGCTGTTGCTGTATGAATTCATTTATGAATGTGGTTTTCCCTGCACCGAGAAAACCTGAAACTATCAGTATCTCCATGAAAAGCACAGCTCTGCCGGGTATTTATTTTTGTCCCAGTAACAACCAGCACTCAGGAGTAAATGCCACAACATTTTTTACTGGACAGAAAGTATCTGTTCAGGATGAACGCTGGAAATGAGGCGGGCGGTGAAAGGTTGGATGAGGTGGTTTCAAGACTGAAATCCATTGCTGGAAGCAGGTATGTTTCCTCAGAATCTGAAGGCTACCTTTATGATGAGACTCCTGTCCTTATAAGACCGGAAGCATCTGAAAAGGTTGTTGTGGTCAGGCCAGAAAACACCGAGCAGGTTTCAGAGATAATGAAGCTTGCCAATGAGTTCAGAATTCCTGTATTTGTGAGGGGTGGAGGGACTGGATTGAGTGGGGGAGCGATACCAACAAGTCCTGGAATTCTTCTCTCAATGGAGAGGATGAACAGAATCATTGAGATTGATGAGGAAAACCTCATGGCTGTTTGTGAGGCTGGAGTAACTCTTAGACAGCTTATCAATGCTGTTGAAAGAATTCCCGGGCTGTCATTCCCGCCACACCCCGGTGATGAGAGCGCACAGATCGGTGGGCTTGTGGTGAATAATGCCGGAGGAGCAAGAGCGGTCAAGTACGGAGTTATGAGAAACTACGTTGTGGGTCTTGAGGTTGTCCTGCCTACTGGGGGGATCCTGAATCTTGGCGGGAAATTGATAAAAAACGCCACAGGATACGATCTGCTGCACCTTGTGATAGGAAGTGAGGGCACCCTTTGCGTTGTTACCAAAGCCATCCTGAGGCTGATTCCTGAGCCAGGGTTAACGTACACTCTGGTAATACCATTTGATAATCATGAAAGTGCTATAAGATCTGTTCCAGAGATTCTGAAGTCTGGAGTAACTCCTCTCACAATCGAGTACATGGATATTGAATCAATTAAGGCTGGGGAAAGAGTCACAGGGAAAAGGTGGCCTTACAGAGGTGGAAAAGCTCATTTAATGATAATTGTTGATGGCAGGGATGAGGATGAGTTAATCCAGAAATCTGAAATCATCGAAGGGATTACAAAGAAGTTTGGGGCTCTGGATGTGCTTGTTGGAAGTGGCAGAAAGGAACAGAGGGACATTCTTGAAATAAGGAGCCTCATCTATGAAGGTTTGAAAGACGAGACGATAGAGGTGCTGGATGTCTCTGTTCCTCCGGCAGAAATAGCGGAATTCGTGAGCAGATGTCAGAGGGAGGCTGAGAGAATAGGTATAGAGGTTCTTCACTTTGGTCATGCTGGAGATGGGAATGTGCATCAGCAAATAATGAAATCAGGATTGGGAGAGGAGTGGGAAGACATGTATTTGAGGTTCAAGGACTTTGCGTTCAGGATGGCTAAGGAGCTTGGAGGATGCATAACCGGTGAACACGGCATTGGTGTGGTTAAGAAGAAAGACATGGAAAATTCAATGCCTGAGAAGATGATGGAGCTCATGAAAAGCATCAAGAGAGTTTTTGACCCCAACAACATTCTGAATCCCGGAAAGGTGATTGATGTTGATTGAAATGATCAATCAGAGCGTGTGAACTTCTCAATCCATCTTTTGAACACATCGTACTGCATTGTGCCAACCCTTCTGTCTCTGAGCCTTCCATTTTCAAAAAGAAGAAATGCTGGAACGCTTTTCACCCTGTATCTCTCTGCTATTTCAGGTTGATGGGACACGTTAACTTTCAGGAAGAGAATCTCTCCTTCATATTCTCTGGTGAGTTTTCCGACAATTGGATGCATTGCATCACATGGTGGACAGTTTTTGCCCCAGAAGTCAACAATAACGTATTTGCTGGATGATAAAAGGTCATTGAAGTTATCCTTGGTTACTGGAATCGGTTTTGCCCCTTTCGATCTCCCACTCAGCCTGTCAATCAACCCCATCCATCGCAATTTGCTGTTCTCTGAATTTAAATTAAACCATGTTTCTCGCCATCCCGTCATAACCTCATTGTGCAGGATAAATTGATACCATGTAAAAAGTGGTTTGAAAGAATCAACCACACTTGGTAAATCCACACATCCTGCATGTCATGCATCCTTCTCCGTATTCGAGGATGTTACCGCATTCAGGACACATCCCTCCAATCAGTCTGGTTCTCTGCTCCTCATGTTTCTCTTCTTCAATCTCACCTGTGAATTCTGTCAGGGGTTTAACACCCTTAACGTCAAGCTTTATCTTTCTGAACTCTCCCTTCAAATGCTTCTCAAGGATTTTTGCCACACCGTCTGCACAGCTTGTTATTATCTCTCCGTTGTCGAATCCTATGGATGGGCATCTTATCCCCCTGAGCTGTCTTATCAAAGCCTCAGGATCGACCCAGCTCCTCAATGCAACGCTCAGCAGTCTGCCTATTGCCTCTGTCTGCGAAGCAGCACATCCTCCGCTCTTTCCAAGCTGAACAAAAACTTCGGCAATTCCATACTCATCTTCATTTATTGTAACATAAAGGGAACCGCACCCGGTTTTCGTCTCAACTGTCGTACCTTTTGTTATTCTTGGTCTTGGCCTCGGTCTGTTAAGCCTTGCAGGTGGTCTTGCCTTCTCTTCCTCCTTCTTTTTCTCAGTCTTTTTAACCGAGAGAACCTGCTCCTCTCTGCTACCATCTCTGTAAACTGTTATTCCCTTGCATCCAAGCTCATAGGCAAGGAGAAATGCCTTCTCAACATCAGCTTTCGTGGCATGATTTGGCAGATTAATCGTCTTGCTCACAGCATTGTCGGTGTATTTCTGAAACGCTGCCTGCATTCTCACATGCCATTCAGGGGCTATATCGAGAGCGCATTTGAAAATTCTCCTTATTTCTTCTGGAACCTCATCAATCTCCTGTATGCTTCCCTCCTCAACAACTCTGTTGAGAATTTCATCTGTGTATAGGTCGAGGGCTCTCAGCATTCTTTCAAATACCGGATTGACCTCAAAGAACTCGTCTCCATCGAGAATGTTTGCTCTTCTGTAAGCCAAGGCAAAAACAGGCTCTATTCCACTGCTGCATCCTGCTATTATGCTTATTGTTCCTGTGGGAGCTATGGTCGTTGTTGTTGCATTTCTGATCTCTATTCCCTTCTCATGCCATTTACTGCCTTCCCAGTTTGGAAAAACTCCTCTCTCCTCCGCGAGGCTCTGCGATGCCTTATGGCTCTCTTCCTGAATAAATCTCATAACCCTCTCAGCCAGCTCAACAGCTTCAATGCTGTCATAGGCAATTCCAAGCTTGAAAAGTGCATCGGCCCATCCCATCACTCCCAGTCCAATTTTTCTGTTCTTCTTGGTCATTTCCTCGATTTCAGGTATTGGGTAGGTGTTCACGTCTATGACGTTGTCAAGAAATCTTGTTGCTGTCCAGACAACCTCTCTCAGCCTTTCCCAGTCAAAATCCATTTTGCCTTCATCAACAAACCTTGAGAGATTTATTGAGCCAAGATTGCAGGATTCATAGGGCAGAAGGGGCTGTTCACCGCAGGGATTGGTAGCCTCGATCATCCCAACCTGTGGGGTCGGATTTGCCCTGTTTATCTCATCAATGAAAACAACCCCGGGCTCCCCATTCCTCCATGCTCCCTCAACAATGAGGTTGAAGATTTTTCTTGCCGGGATTCTTTTCATAACCTCCCCCGTTCTTGGATTTATCAGATCGTAGTCCTCATCATTCATCAAAGCCTTCATGAAGTCATCTGTGACCGCAACACTTATGTTGAAATTTCTTAACACTCCTTCCTCCCACTTTGCGGTTATGAACTCCTCGATGTCAGGATGATGGACATTAAGAACGCCCATATTGGCTCCTCTCCTCTTCCCTCCCTGCTTTATCTGCTCTGTTGCAGCATCAAATATCTTCATGAAGCTAACTGGCCCGCTTGCAACCCCCATGGTTGACTTGACAATATCTCCCTTGGGTCTTATTCTCGAAAAGCTGAATCCTGTGCCGCCTCCACTCTTTTGCACCCTTGCCATATCCCACAGAGCCTTGAAAATCCCATCTATGCTGTCATCGACAGGAATCACAAAACATGCAGAAAGCTGACCCAAAGGTGTGCCAGCGTTCATAAGAGTTGGAGAATTGGGCATGAACTCCTGATTGTTCATGATTTCGTAGAATTTTTTTGCCCACTCCTCAGCGTTTCCACCATAGTTCAGCTCTGCATCACCAATAGCGTTTGCAACTCTCCAAAGCATCTCATCCGGGGTTTCAACAGGCTCACCCTTCTCGTTCTTCAGCAGATACCTTTTTTCAAGAACAACCTTTGCAGTTCCGTTCAGCTCCATAACACCACCATCAAATTAATTTGATTTCAACTCAAGCACTTTTGATATTTCAATCCTTCGCTTCGATCTCATATTCAAATGTGAACCTAAAAAATCTTTTTGGATGGGACGAATGAAAAAGGCTTTGAAAGATAAACCAGCCAAGGTTGATGGTGATAATTCGAAATGCTCCACACATTAAATAACCACTTTTCCCAGCACAAACATTCCATTTAGACAAATACCTGTTCCAGATGCATCTGTTAAGTCCTTTTTCAGTAAGTTTTTTGGGATAGAGTTACTCCATCAAAGTCTGTTTTGTAATTTATTCGGTCATTTTTGTTTACTGGCTTTAACATAGGAATTTGATTATTGTTCTGTTTAAATAATGTGAACCTCCTGCAAGTTTCATCAGAAACCACAAATGATAATCTCCAGACAACATGGTCGGAATCAGAGCCGTAACAAAACCTCCCTCTCAGCGAAAACTCCTTGCATGTTTTACTGCAAAATCACTGCAAAATCCAGATCCTTCGGCATCAAAAAGATTATACCGCTTTCATCACATCCGGATTCTGCTGTAGCTGAGCAATGCAAATTCCTGGAATTTCAGCATTCGAAATATAGTGGAACAACATCGGAATCGTTATCAAAGAGCCAGCTATGGTGGAAAAGAATCCATAGCTGACGACATGAATTCCCTCTGAGCTGTTTCCCCTCAAGAATGCTGACAATCCCTAATTAAAGCCAGAATGGCCAGACCGCAAACATTCGGATAAATGAGTCTGTTATGCTGATTTAAGCTCCTACTGTAAAGAATCTGGCTGTTTAACAGGAAAAGCCCGACTTAACTTCATCACGGATGGCTACCGATATTCTTAACTCAAAATTGCTAAGAGTGTGAACATCGTTAGAAGTAAAATAATTATTTTTATAATTTTTTCATTTAATATATCTGAAATATGTATTTGAGTTGGTCATTAGCTTCATGTTTTTAATGCATAAATTAACAATATTTAAAATCTTTGGACTAATCCAATATATTTGGACAATAATAAGATATAAATTCTGTCAGTAAATTTCAACAAAAGATGACATGTTTTACTCCTTTGAAAGTCTTCGAGCTGCTCTCAAACCTTAAAGTCTGTGAGCTCCTTGAAGCAGTTGAAAATGGAGAGTTTTCGTCGTTGAAAGAGAACTATCCGAAATCCACCCTGTATTATCAAATTCAGAGATTAAAAGAACTTGGTTTCGTTGAAAAGAGAGGGGAGGGGTACTGGATTACACAAACAGGAAACGTTTGCTTGAAAATGATGAGGAAGTTGCACAGATGCGTTGAAAACCTGAATGCCCTTTTAGAGCACTTTCCTAACCACATCATAAGCATTCCTGAGGAACTCATACTGAGACTTGATGAACTCGGTAAGTTTGAGGTTGTGGAATCAAAAACTACAGACATCCTTAAACCGCACAGGATTGTTATGGATTTGATTCTGAAAGCAAAAAACATTAAAGGTGTTGTCCCGATCTTTTATCCTGATTATCCGAGCATTTTCAACAAAATAATAGATAATGTGGAAACTCTCGAAATTGTCGTGACTGAAGATGTGTTGAGAGCTGTGGAGATATATGAGAATGTAAAGGACTATTCCGATAGATTTCATGTTTACGTCATCAGGGAACACCCGCTCATAGCCTTCACTGTAACGGACTACTTTTTCTCTGCCGGATTTTATAGATTGAGTGGTGATTATGATTTCTGGAGAGTTTTGGTTTCGAAAGACAAATCTGCGGTCAGTTTTGGGGAAGATCTGTTCAGATATTACAGAAACAAATCTGTGAGAATGCTATAATACGCCCAGAATTCTGGACGGGTTTTTGGCAGTTAAGGGTTATTTACAAAATTGGAGGATTCAGAGAGCGGGCAATTCACATAAAATACTCATGTGGTATGATGTGATACAATCTAATTTCGCTGTAAAAGTTGAAACGAAAGTATAAACCGGTAAACCACATTTCACTGATCTCATCTCAGTTTTGCCAGTTCAGCTTTTTCTGGTTCATCAGGATCAATAACAGCGTAAACACCAGCAGATAGAGGTCCTGGATTGATTATTACTGTATTTCCATGGTTTCTAATCCCTTTCCGTTCATGAACGTGCCCACACAGTATTATGTCAAATCTGTGCATTTCCCTTCTTATTGTTCTACTTCCGGCGTGTTCTCCTGAATGGGTTTGATCCAGAACTCCGTAGGGAGGGCAGTGAGATATCAGAATGTTCA
>JALUWC010000212.1 GCA_027019885.1 Geoglobus sp. | reverse complement strand
TGGGTCTCTCACAAATCTGTCATCTCTTTTTGCAGTAATAAAATCTTCAGGCATGTCAGCTTCCGGATATCTGAACTTCTCCTTGAGGGTGAGTAAAGTGATGCCAAGGTCCTTTGGTGGGCTCTCTCTTATCTCAGCGCCTTTTGCCATGTAGCTTGCCCTTCTCAGCTCCATTACACTCCCTCCTGTTTTAACACTTGCCTCTGTTGTGAACAGCAGATCTGCTCTGACTTCCATTCCGATGTAGGCGAGAAGAGCGTTTATGCCGATTGAATCAGCATCAAACAATTCGGTCACATTTCCGACACCAAACAGAGTTGGTGTTGTGGGGTCGATTCTTCTGTAAGCTGAGTATCTGCCTATGCTCTCAGCCAGACCTCTCATCTCAAGGACCGGATCGGCTATAACTCTCTCGGTCTTCGCTCTTGCAAGCTCGACAAGGCATTTGAGCATCTCAACATCTCTCTCAACCACAACAACAGCCTGCCCATCAATCACATCTAAGGCTTTCAGATTCTCAGATGAGATGCTCATAATCATGTCAATTCCATGTCTGACCCCAATCTCCATGGCCTTTTTTGAGAATGTGTCGATGCTCAGAGCATCACATTCATCTCTTGCTATTCTGATAGCCCTTCTGACTTCATCGGCCGAAAAGCTTAGAGGAATGCCGAGATCTATTATGTCAGCACCGCACTCATTGTAGTATTCTATTCTCTGGAGAAGCTCATCCCTTCCAATCTCTGTGGCATCAACTATCTCGGCAACAACCTTCATTCTGCTGTTTCCTCCAATCTGAACTCCGTTTATGTCGAACACTCCTCTCTCTTCTCTTTCAATCAGTTCAAGAATCTCCCTTTCCTTCTCCATTTCTATCAGCCTGTCAGCAGGAATGGTATGGGAGAGCTCGATTTTTTCTATAAGCTCAACAACCTTGGGAATGTCGTAGGCATGAACCGGGCCGAGTCTTACATTTACTCCACTTTTCTTTTCAATTTCCCTCCATTTTCCCTTTGCAAGTCCAGGCACAAGAATCAGATCATATTTGGAGAGATCAAGCCCCTCAAGGTTCCTGTGAGTTATGAAAGCCGCAACATCAACATCTGCAACGTGAACATCACATCCGGCAGAGTATTTCCTAACGACCTCCTCTGCAATTTTTCCAGTCACGAGGAGAATCTTCATAAAGTTTAATTTATGGGGACTTCAAAAAATCTTCCCATGCTTAAAGCTGAGATTCACGTTCACTCAAAATTCAGTGACGGTAAGGATAGTGTGGAAAAGATGGTTGAGAGAGCATGTGAGCTCGGTATTGATGTCATATCAATAACCGATCACAACACTGTTGCAGGAAGTCTTGCAGCACTGGATTACGTGAGGGATGAAAATCTGGATATTGAGGTAATCCCGGGTATTGAGATCTCAACATCAGACGGTCATCTCCTTGTCTATGGCATCAGTAGAGACGTTGACAGTGGGATGAGCTTGGTAGAAACTGTCGAGGTGGTAAGAAAGCTGGAAGGAATATGTGTTGTTGCCCATCCATTTCAGTTTGAGCGTAAGGGGGTTTTGAAAGCTGAGCTTCTCAGATATGCAGACGGGGTAGAAGTTTTCAACGCCAAATACCTTGTTGGGATTTTTAACTGGATTTCAAGAAAATATGCCATCAAATATGACAGGGCATTAATGGCTGGAAGTGATGCTCACTGTATTGATGAGATGGGCTATGGAATCTCTCTCTTCAAAGAGGATTTTTACAGAAGTGTGCTCAGCAAATCTACTGAGATCGAGGGAAAAAAGCTTCCAACCTTGCTTTGGATTAAGTGTTCCTTGGGAAGAAGGGTTTAATGTGGGTAGTCTGACATTAATGACTCTTTCAAAGGGCAAGAGTGACATTTCATCTCAAATTCGCATGTTATTGCGCTGTCATGAATACATATCATAATAATACATTTTTAATAATGACTGGTTATATAGTTTTGGGTTCACCAGGGGACATCCTTGAGTCTCAGGATATATGCGATCAGATTGGTCAGTCTGTGGAGAATTGGTGTTATCACTATCCCAACCAGAATCACTTCAGGAGTGTAAAGAGCAAAAAAGGAGCTGTGAAATGAAGCTAAGATGATTGAAAAAACGAGAAAGTCGAGCTGATCAAGCAATGGAACTTTCCTCCCTCTCTCAAAGCCAAGTCTTCTCTTTACAAAGCTTCCCGCCATATCCCCAAAAAGGGAACCTGCAGAAAGCAGGATAAACAGGTAGATTGCGCTGTCAAAGCTTAGTGATGTGAATATGTGGAAGTTCAGAACCTTTTCAGACTGATACTGGATTATTCCTGTTGCAATTCCTCCGGAAAAACCTCCTGCAAAACCCCTGAATGTTTTTCCATCTCCGAGGATTCTCTTTCCGTCTATGAAATTTCTGCCAAGATCAATCGGTTTTCCCCCTCCTGTGATTACAGCAAAATTGTTTGGAGTGTAGGAAGGCATAAAAAGCCAGATAGCATTAAATATGAGTGTGAACATAATTCAG
>JALUWC010000211.1 GCA_027019885.1 Geoglobus sp. | reverse complement strand
AAAGCTTATTTTGGAGAAGTAAACAATTCTTGCCTTATATTAATTTTTTAAGTAATCAGAGTACTCAAAGTACTTTAGTCAGTGATCAAAAAATTTAGCTGACGACTAAATAGTTTAGTCAATAACTAAAGTTTTTTGAAGTGAAATTAATAAATATATAATATTTTTACTCGATTTTGTGGTGGGGGGACTGTCAAAATAACCCCTCCCCATTATAAATGGTAACAAAACTCTCTAACCAGCTCTGCACAGAATCAAAGGAACTGTTAAACGGAAACCTGTTAAAGAACCTTTTAGTTCTTCCCTTAAGCAGAGAAAAGAACCCCTCTACAGCATTTCTCTTTCCAAAGGTTTCATACCTGTACTTCAATCCCATTCTTTTCAGAGCCCAGAGATACCATGGCCCTCTGTCTACAATGATTTCAGGTTTATTCTCGCAGTATCTGAGAACTTCTTTAAGGAAAGCATAGGCATGAAAACTCGATCTCCCTTCTGTTGCCCATACAGCTAAGCATTCTTTAGTATCAGTATCTATCGCACTCCAGACGAAGATATGTTTGTTTTCCAGCTTTAGTTTGGTTTCGTCTATTGCTATTAATCTTCTTTTCTTCCTTTCAGGAGGCTTTAGAATTCGTTTAATTCTGTGGTAGTATATTCTGATTCATTCATGGCTTATTTTCTGGAAAAGGGAGATGAATTTGCTCGCTTTCCTTAAAGAGAGTCCGTGGAAGTAGAGTATGGCTGAGAGGATTTTTAACTCTATTTTTCTCTTGTTCCTCCGAAAGACTTTTTTGGCTTTGATTTCTTTGATTATTTGCCAGATTGAGGGTTCTATGTGTTTTATTCTTATTTTTTATTTTTTAATGTTATTCTTGACAGTGTCTTATCGAACTGTTGACACTGTTTGCTTTTTGGCCGATTGTTCACCATCAATGAGTCACAATAACTGATAAGGCTTAAATAGAAGATATTTTGATTTTATATCATTCTTATTTTCTTGACATAATATTCTACTGTGATATTTAGCTCTAACAGACTGAAAAAATATCGGAATCTTACTGCATTTTTTGGACATTTTACTATATTTTTATATTTATATAAAATGATTGTAAAAAGTATTAAATTCAATATTAATAAAATAATATAATAATTATTTATTTATTGAATATTTCTCTGGGAAAAATAATGCTAAATTCTCTGTAGAGACTTTTTGTGTTAAAGGAGTTAAAATGATTATTGATAGCACAGATACTACAAGCCCCGGTAATACTGGGTGGACTATTTTGACCCATGTGACTCCGCTGATTGTCAACACGATCCATAATGCAGTCGTAGCGAACCCAAGAACTGATGAAATAATAGCCGCCTCTTTTGACACCTTATCCCACGTAAGTCCGAAGACCAATGGTGCAAAGAATGTAACTCCTATCAATGAAACTGCATATGACACGATTGTAAGAATCATCTGAGGAGTGCTAAGCGCTCCGAAAAGCGCCACTATTCCGACCAGAAGGATAACAGCTCTCGAAATAGCAACGTAAAATGTTTCAGATTTCCTTACACCCTTGGGCTCCATGTAACATTTTCTGATGAGATCATGGGCTACCCCTGCACCTGCCATTAACAACAGAGAGTCAGTGGTTGACATGGCTCCAGCAGCAATTCCGGCCAGAGCTAATGCTGCCCCAATGGAATTAGGACCCATCAGTTGGTTGACTAATGCGGTAAATGCCTGATCAGGGGCAGAGATCCCTTCCCAAACGAGTATTCTTGCAACCGCACCCAAGTATAAATTACCGTAAAGAAGGAATACCAGTATCATGGCGAGCGCAATGGGTAAAGAAAATCTGGCGGTGAATTCGTCCTTTGCAGCATATAATTTGGTCACGAACTCTATTCTTGTTGAATATGCCAGCAACCAGACGACATACCATGAAATTAGAAAAGTCACTGTCCATGAAACTCCTGTAAATGACGTCCAGCCGGGAGCAACCTGTTCAACCTTATCCAGAACCGCATACCATCCACCAACGGAGTTAAAGGCCACAGGTAACAGGATAACGAGTCCAACCCACATAAAGACGAACTGGGCTATATTTGTCCAGACAACTGCTAATAGACCGCCCAAAACAGTGTAGAATATGAATATGGCCGCACCGATCAACAGACTCAGAGTATAGTCCCATCCAGTCATAGCCGATAAAACTAAACCCATAGCTTTCATTTGACCAATTAAGTATATCGTGCTGGCAACAGCAACAACGATGCCACTGAATCCCTGCAAAAATAGACTGTCAAACCTGGCTCTCATGTAATCCGGAAGTGTATATCCTGCTAGGATCCTCAATTTTCTAGCGAAAATTACGAGAACTATAAGAAAACCCAAGGAAAAGCTGGTGAACGGTAGTATTGCTGGACCGCCAAACTTTGCTGCATACGCCAATCCGCTGAGAATAGATCCGCCATGCATAATTGATGCCATAATCGCGATAGCTAAAGTGATGGGACCAAATTTTCTACCAGCAACCCAGAAGTCCTCAGTTGTTTTTTGAAATCTTGATGTGTAAATACCAATTCCTACCATGAATATTAAATATATTATAAAAATCGATAAACCTATTCCGGCAATCATCGTCAACCCACCCCTCTTATCTCTCTTTGATAGATCCTCCAACAATACCACACCATCAAAATCAATATGATGCCTGGAAATACAAAAATGTCCAAAGCGCTATCGAGTGGGAGTCCCAAAATTTCCATCCATATCACCCCCTTTTTTCATTATTTTTGATGTATGTTTGGTATTACGCATAGATATGTAGTTTATTACGCATAATTGCGTATTATCCCCTGCAGTAGCGAATCAACCACTTACAGAGGATCTTAGAGTGTAGATTTCTGGTGAAAACAGGCCTCAAAAGTATGGTTCTGAAGGACTTTCAGAAGTGCGATGATGTCTTTCAATTTTAAACAGCTTTAGCGAGAAGCTGAACTTCAGGGTCTGTAGAACTATCATCAAGCTTATATCCTTAATAAACCTTCAATGCTTCTCCACAAAATTGTGAAGCCACATGGTTACTTCCTGAAAGCTACAAACACCTTCCACACGTAAACGCCCGTCTGAGGCGAGAAACATGCCACGTTCGACGATTGAAATCAGATAGTTGTATGCTCTCCTCCATTCAGACATGTTCTGGTCGTTGAGTCTGATTTCCATAAAGACAAAGATGAAGTAGTTCTCGTTAGGAATTACAATTTCTCTCATTATTCATTTCTTCCTCACTTCGTTCAAAATTTCTATGATTCTGGTGTGGCTAAGCGTTATGCCATATTTCTCCTTCAAAATTCTGCTGAACCCTCTCAAAGTTACATTTGGATTTCCTATCTTCTACTTTAGAAGTGCAAGTCTTACTCTGTCCAGTTTTATGATTGGGGAATTAAGGCCGAGTCCTATGAATTTTGAAAATAAAAATTTAAATTCTAACTCCAAGTTTATAGCCCTCATGTATGGCATACGCTATGGATCTTGGCAGTGTTGCATCACCTATTATGTATTTTTCATCCGCTAGAAATTCAAAAGAGTACCAGTGCTTGCTTATGGGTTTCCTTGGACCGCCTATTACAATCGCGTCTACATCTACTTCAAGAGTTTCTTGCGGAGCTTCGATGACTGCCATCCCTTCTTTGATTTTTCTGAGTTTTGCTTCAGTTATTACTCTAATGCCCAGCTCTTTTATCCAGAGTTTATGCCTCCATTTAAATGTAGGGATAACGTCTGTTGCGATCTTCTTGCCACTTTCAACAATTGTTACATTCTTACCTTTTTTAGCCAAATACTCCGCTGCGACCAGTCCTGCCCTCTCTCCCGAGATTACAATGATGTTCTCTCCTGGGTCTATCTCTCTTTTCAAAATTTCCAGTGCAGTAAACACCTGAACTCCATTAATTTCCTCAAACTCTTTACTGATTGTTGCACCGGTTGCAATAACCAGAACATCTGGCTTCTCCTTACTAATCAATTCTGGTGTCGCCTCAGTTCCTTTAAGAACTTTAACACCCAATTTATTTAATTGGGTCTCATAGTACCTTACTAAATCCTGGAAAACGTATCCTCCTCCGATTTCTTTTGATGCTGCAACAAGTTGCCCACCTAACTGACTCTCCTTTTCATACACTATTACTTCATGACCTCTTCTCGCAGCAGTTATTGCGCATTCTAATCCAGCTGGACCCCCTCCGACAACAATCACTTTTTTCTTTCTAACTGCCGGTCTAATTTCGTATTCAGGTTCGTGTTCATGGCCGAGTCTTGGGTTGACGGTGCAAATGTAGGGCAAATCGTGAAACATGGTGGATAAACACATTAACCCACCTAAACACGGTTTTACATCTTCGAATCTCCCTTCTTTCGCTTTATAGAGGATTTCAGGATCAGCCAAAGCAGGTCTGCAGATTTCCCACAAATCTATTACGCCGTCAGCAATAGCTTTATATGCAAGTCTGGGGTCTCCAAAGCGTGGACCAAATGCAATTGGTACTTTAAGATGCTTTTTTGCCCGCTCTGCAAGGTACAGCCACTGAGTTGTTGGCAAGTCCCTTCCCAGAGCCCCCTTTGAAGACTCGTGCCACCCCACCACTATGCTTATAATATCGACTCCAGCTTTTTCGGCGATTTTCATATATTCTATGCATTCCTCCTCTGAACTTCCTCCAACCTCGTCCAGAAGTTCTGTTCCATTTAATCTTACAGAAATGAGTTTATCCTTGCCGATTTTATCTCTGATGGTCTCTATAGTTTCAACCATAAACCTGCAGCGGCCCTCGATGTCCCCGCCATATTCGTCAGTCCTTCTATTGGTGAACGGTGAAAGAAAATTTGCTAGGAGGTACCCTTGGAATGCTGTAATTTCGACACCATCAAATCCTGCCTCTACAGCCCTTCTCGCAGCCTCAGCGTGGTCAATTATTACTTTTTTTATTTCATCCTTAGACATTTCCCTGACTGGTCTGTAATGCCTTAATTTTTGAGGAACGTCTGAAGGTTGTAATGCCACTCCCGTATCAAAACCACCATATCTTCCGGCATGCAATATCTGCTGTATGGCAATAGCACCCTCTTTGTGGATTAATTCTGCAACTTTCTTTAAACCCGGTATGAACCGATCATCATAAAGCGCAAGCTGTCTGAGATAACCTTTTCCGTATCCTTCCCGATCTGGATAAGCTCCCTGATTGGTTATTATCCCACATCCTGTTTTTGCAACCACCTTCATTCTTCCAATTTCCCTTTCGGAAACTGTACCGTCAGGGTTATTGAAGTTCGAAACAGAACATGCAGCGTACTTCACTCTATTTCTTGACTCATATTTCCCTATTCTGATGGGTTCAAAAAGGTGTTTCAGTGCAGACATGAACATCCCTCCGATTTCCTTGATTTTCAATAATTATTACGTAAAGATAAAAATATGCGTACGCAAGAATACGTAAGATAGTTTCAACTTTCTTGCCTATTATAATTTTCCCATTAATTAGATATAATTTTAAAATTTAAGGTTTTTCAATGTGTAGTGTAAAACTTATGTTTTGCGTATAATATACTACTCTACAATTCATTACATTTTCAAAAAAATTTTTGAAATATTTTGCACAGAATTCTGAGACTCTCTTATCCATCGTGTGCCAGAATATCATCTGAACGTGTGAGTGATCATTCGAATGTATCACATCAATACGTCTGAAAACGTTTGTTGCCACATATATTGCCTTTATGGCGTTTACCACCTGGTCAATCGTTACCTCTTCGATGGGTCTCCCCAAATACCAAGTAATAAGGTACTGGGATGCGTTATCGATGAGAGCTAATTCCACATCTCCACCCATTAAATGGGCCAGCATCCTTTTACTAATGGCAACCTGATCCACAGCATCTCTAAGCTGTACCCATAGAATGTCTCTGTTAGCGGTCAACTGGGGATTTTTCATGCTATCAAGTAGTTTCAGTGCTCTTTCAATTACAGCTCTTTGGCTTCCGTATTCTTTTTTGTATTTTTCGAGAATCTCTAAGCATTCCACAGATATCGTCGTGTTCAGCCTCCTGTAAGGCACTTTGTTTCTCCCCATATATTTTTAAAAATTAGCCATGTTAAATATAATATTTCCGGACGGTATCTCTAAATATCATATGCCACTTGTCACTCTTTAAAATAGATAAGTCTCTCACATACATCATGTCCCTTGCTGAAGGACTTCGTCGTAAACACATCTGCTTTAGGGTCAATGTTTCTTACTGTAGTCCTAAACCATATATCACAGCCCAATTGATCTTCATCTTCGAGGTTCATTCGTTTGTACCAATCCCACCAAGGACAGTGAGTATGCCTTACGATAACTCCTTCCTCACACTCTTCTATTTCGACATTCTCACCCATAATCTGACTGCTTATTTGAATGGCCCTAGCAATACTTTTTAAATCTCCCGGTCTCGCTACGTCATACTCGAGATATAATTTTGCAGTTCCCTGCCCAACCTTTTCCCAGAATTTTTCTACCAGTTTTTTTGCCGAATCCTCTCCGAATTCGTCTCTGACAGCCTCACGCCATTTGAAATAGAAATCCCTGCATATGTTCCACATGGCTTTCAGATCCTTTTCCGTACTTCTCGGCATATTTTTTCACCCCTCTGGTCAAACTTACATCATCACTTGGCAAGTGACTTAAGTAACCTGTACCTGTTATCAACAACCTGCTGTATCTCTCTTATTTCGTCCTCTGTGAGATGAGAGTATTTGCCCACAGCCTTCAAATAGTCTTTTACTGGTTTCTTAAACCATATCCTTTTAGTAAACCGTATCTTTCCATATTCTGCTTCCCACAACGGGAAGAAATTTGTCTCAACAGCCAGTCTGGCAACCTCAATGGTTTTATCAGGAGGGAACTTCCATCCGACAGGGCATGGAGTAAAAAGGTGGATGTACGAGAGGCCATCCTCAACCTCCGCAGCCTTCTTAAGTTTATTAATGTAATCTTCTACGTATGCTATGCTCGCCGTTGCCACATAAGGCAATTCGTGCATCGCCATAATCAGAGCCATGTATTTGTTTGCCTGCGGCTTCCCTCTATACGAGTTGCTGACTGGCGTCGTCGTTGTCCACGCTTTGTACGGTGTCGTCCCGCTCCTTTGAATTCCTGTATTCATGTACCCTTCATTATCATAACATATGTATATTATACTTTCACCTCTCTCCGCTGCCCCTGAAAGGCTTTGGAAACCTACATCTGCCGTTCCACCATCCCCAGCATAAGCTAAAACATGTACCTTTTTGCCTTTCCTGTTGTATTGTCTTTTAATGCCTGAAAGCATTGAGGCTATGTTGTCGAGAAGGGGGAAAAATACGGGTATTTTCGCCCCAGTCGTCGGACCATACCCAACCACTCCCACACCACCCATACATCCTGGGGGTATGGCGAGTACTGTGTTTCTACCGAGCACTTTTAGTGCGATCCTTAACCCCAATTCAGCACCACAGCCCAGACAGGCTGAAATTCCTGGTGAAAGTAAATCTTCTCTATCACGAACCTCAGTTTCGGCATTTTTTATGGAATGCCTCTCAGTCAGCAACCATTTAAGCTTGTCAATGGATTTCATTATACCTCCCTGTCTATGTCCATCCACACAACTTCCCTCCCGACTTTTTGTGACTGGCGTATTTTTTCTAAATAATTAATTATAAATCTTAAATAATCTTTAGTTATGTCTGCCCCTCCCAAACCAGCTATAAAATTCACCATCAGTGGCTCATGATAACTGAATAGGGCAGATTTGAGCTCGTAGAATACCGTACCCGAAGAAAAGCCAAAGGATACATTTTTGTCTATAACACCTACCACGTCAACATCTTTTAATAATTCTCTTAATTCTTCTTTTGGAAAAGGTCTGAACATCCTGAGCTTAATAAGTCCAACTTTTAACCCCATTTTTCTTGCTTCATTGACGACGATTCTGGCTGCTCCAGTCATGCTGCCCATGGCAACTAATGCAATATTGGCATCCTGCATAAGATAGGGTTCAACTTTTCCGTGGTAATATCTGCCAAAAACCTGACCAAATTCTGCATCTATACGCTCGATAATATCCTTGGCATTTTCGAGTCCCTCGATATGTTTTTTTCTGTAATGGGTGAGTAAATTTCCTGGAGTCAATGGGTCTACGGATATAGGGTCATCTGGGTCTAATTTGATATGATTTAACTCCAGCGGGGGTAGAAATTCATCAACATCTTTCTGCTCTGGAATTTCCACCCTTTCTATCAGGTGTGATAGGTAAAACCCATCCAAGCACACATTAACTGGCAGCATCACTCTCTTATCCTCTGCAAGACGGTAGGCCTGTATAATGGCGTCTAATACCTCTTGGTTGCGCTCCACAAAAATCTGAATCCATCCAGCGTCCCTAACAGTTATTGCATCCTGATGACCGCTCCACACTGTCTGGGGAGAAATCATCTCCCTCGTTACTATACACATAACAACAGGAAGCCTTAGTGTTGATGTCCTGAAATAAGGTTCGTACATTAAAGCTAAACCTTGGCTGGAGGTGGCTGTAAACGTTCTCGCTCCTGCCAGCGCAGCACCATGGAGGGCGCTTAGTGCTGAATGCTCGGATTCCACCTCGACCATCTCGGCGTCAAGCTCTTTCCTTGCCACCATGGTAGCGAGATACTCTACAAGAGGTGTCTGTGGTGTAATAGGGTATGTTGCTATTATATCAGGTTTTGAGAGCTTAACTCCATAAGCAGCCGCTTGATTACCATCTACAACTTTGATCATTTTGTAACCTCCTCAACCATTAAAATCGCACCAGCCCTACATTCTCTTGCACAGATGCCGCATCCTTTGCAGTATTCGTAATCCGTTTCATATCTACTACTCTCCACGAAAACCGACCCGGTTGGACAAAATATGAAGCAGGCGCCACATTTTTTACACTTTTTGTGATCTCGTTCCGGTCTTTGATATCTCCACTCGCCTGTATTGATGATGTACAATGTCCTCCCAATGGGAGCGATCCAGTCATTATATTCTTCCACATCAATCACCCTTTCTAACGATGTTGGTCCCTATAAATCCCGTTTTCGCGGCCTGAATGTTTTTCTCCAAAGTTTCATCATCCAGGTTTTCAAGTACTTCACTTATTCCATATATAACGGAATCAAGAGATACTAAATTTGTTGTTTTTGTGAATGCCCCCAGCATACACGTATTGACGACAGGTGATCCAAACAGCGGAATCGCGATTTTGCTTGCATCTACATAACCAATGGTGTCAATTCTTTCAGGAAAGTCTGTAATAGGGTTAGGAGAGTTTATAATGAGGGTGCAACCATTCTCTATGCCCTCATAAAAATTAACAACTGTCTTGATACTGCGGTCGAATACAATTAAATGATTGGGCTCATATACTTGTGTTTTCTCCATTATATATTCATCAGAGATCCTCACAAAGGCCTTAACTGGTGCTCCTCTTCGTTCGAAAGTGAAATCGGGAATTGCATTCCCGTGCTTCCCTTCAAATACTGCTGCTGCTACAAGAATTTTAGATGCAATTACTACACCCTGTCCACCTCTACCGTGAATACGTATTTTAATCATGCCATTTTCGTTTTTTCTACGCATAATTAAAAATTTAGTTGCGCATCTTTGCGTAAAAATATGAGCCGAACGTGAATTAAGACAGGTGGAAGCTGATTTTGTGTCAGGGAAGGTGACGAGCTACATGCTCAACGGATACGAACTGAGGATGGCTGTTCAGATCAACACTGATTTTTGTTTTCCCGGCTCACTGATTATACAATGGTGTAATCTACCAATGGGAGTGAATTGTCTTAACCCAGTTAACGCAAATTTTCTAACTCGACACGACAGTACTTTTGTCTTCATATTCAAAATCAGAAACCAGCCTTCCTTAACCTTTAATAGGATCTTTCAGTGTCCTTCTCTACAAATTCCTCTACAATTCTCTGACCCCATTGGTACCACTCTTGTGACATCTTCGGCATGTGGGAGAGATATTCTCAGAGATGACTCATCCACCTTTTGGGTTTGCCATCACATTCACCTGCTATTATGCTTTTCATCCTTTTAATGGTAGGTGGTGAATTTTGAACCCCCATAGGGATTTCCTAGTAAAGTTGTTATTTAGGTTTTCAGTGGGGAATCGCTGCACATGCTTCTCATTGCCCTTCTTTTCCAAAACAGATTGAATAACCACATAAGAATCAAGCACGGCTACGAGGTTATAAGAGTCCGTATATCCTACCAGCTTTTAACGCTCCTCGAGTAAGCACACATCAGACAGGTCTTATTAAGTATGTTGAAGCTCTATCAAAAGTAGAAGAGATGTTAAAAATGTGAAAAACAAAGAGGTGGTGATGTCAACAACTTACAAAGGCGACCTCGCTCACTTCAATCTTCATTCTATTCCTTTGAAATAAGAAGACCATTTGAGACCTCTTCCATAATTCCACACTCTTCCGGCTCTTTTGCAATCTGTCAAATATCAACGTATCTGTACACACATGATATACTACTGTCCTACTGCATCTACAGTTTCAGGGGTATGCAACGAGAAAAAACTCTGAACTTTAATAAAAATATGGTGTATAACGTAGAACATTTTCTGGACATAGAGATCATCAAAGTTTACATCATGCTGTTTTCTAAGAGAGAGCACCCAATTGTCGATATACCCACTGGGGTCCATTCATGAAGCTTCTCAAAGTTCCTCAACGATGCCCCTTAAGAAGAATTAAATAACAGTAGGAAGAAAACACGGAAAGCTGTGGAAGGATAAGGTGAGTTTTGAAGGTTTTTTTGAGGCTACTAGAATGCTACAACTAATTTTTCAGTTGTAAAAATGAACGAAATGAAGTATGTACTAATAACCAGAACCGAAAAAAGTATGGATTTTACAATCGTTTTTTCTATGGATAGGGCCTTGAGGAGAGCTTTAAGATCATCCGCAAAAATTCTAAAGAATACTCTACGAACTCAGACTTACTTGTTTTTCCACGTCCCCTGAAATCGCATGCAATAATCTTGTAGCTTCCAGAGAAATGCTCTATTTGAGGCCTCCATATCTCGTGATCTGACCAAGCACCATGTATAAAAACCAGTGGATGGTCTTCTCCGTAAACCTCGTAATATGGGTCCTATCTCTTGGCAAATTTCAACTCATTTAAAATGTTTGTAACTTGGTGGTGCAGACGGTTATAAGTATACCAAACAACGTGAAAATGGTGTTTAGCCAAAAGGTGACACGCCGGGGCTGGGACTTGAACCCAGGAGCCCAAAACGGGCACCGGCTCTCAAGGCCGGCGCAGTGCCTCTCTGCAACCCCGGCACCAGAGCAGCATCTTCTCTTTTCTCTAAACTGAAAATTGT
>JALUWC010000210.1 GCA_027019885.1 Geoglobus sp. | reverse complement strand
CTCTGTATGTCCCCCGCCACCCAGCTTTTTGAGTATGACCATACTGTAATCTGTATCCAAAAATAATTAAAAATTTAACGGTTAATCAGAATCTTTTGTAACTCATTAATAGAATTCCAGATCAATTTCCTTTATGCCTTTATCGTAAAAATAGGCTCTCGCACCCTCTAAACCAACAATTACCCATGGAATTCCTGAATTCTTCAAACCTTCCACATCCCTGCTGGAAAGCCTGCCTGAGCCGCCGGGATGGGTGTGAAATACTGCTATAATCTCCATTCCTCTTTTTCTTGCTTCGATTAACGCTTTGTATAATTTTTCAGCCTTTAATTCAAAGTAAAATCGGCTTCCGGCATCATTTTCCACTTCAATTATATCCTTCACAAACATCTCTTCCCCTTTTCTTTCACCAATCAGAACGCCGCACTTCTCAATTTCTGACATTATTGATATCTCCTCTTTCTCCTCTCTTGGATTTATAATCTTCAAAAGCCTCTCAGGAATTTTGATTTTCATATTGACATTATTCAAAAAACCTCTTTTAAAAATTCTTCACTCTTCATAACCCTGAATGCCGGCAGACCTCTGAATTTCTCAACAATAAAATCATGTAGCTCCTTTTTACTCGATGCACAGCAATCACTCAGCAGAATTGTGTAAAAATCACTGCTGACAGCATCGAATGCTGTTGCTAAAACACAGACATTTGTGTTTATTCCAGCTAATACAACCGTATCAACTCCAAGCTCTCTCAGAGTTAAATCGAGATCTGTTCTGAAAAAAGCACTGAACCTTCTCTTTTCAACTATTATATCATTTTCTTCTGGTTTCAGTTCATCGATTACCTCAACCCCATCAGTACCCCTCACCGCATGCTCTTTCATAAATCTAAAAAGCCAGTCATTTTTTATGTAGCTGTCATTGGCAAAAATAATGGGAATGGATTTTTTTCTGCACTCTCTTACTGTCTCAGCAATTCTGGGGATAATTTTTCTATGCTCTTCCGTGAAAAAGGGTTCGTTCCCATTTATCATGTCTATGATTATCAATGCTGCTTTCATTCACACTTTCCTCTTGTCTATGACTCTCTTCGCTTTACCCTCAAATCTTGGAAGGCTTTCAGGCTCAAGAATCTCAACCTTTGGAGTGACATTCAGATAGCTCTTCAGAGTCTCTCTAACTTTTGAGGCAAGCAGATCAGTGTTCGTCTTGCCCTGATACCCGGGACTTATCTCAACCTGAACCGTCATAACATCCAAACCTTTCTCATCCCTGTCAAGGATTATCTGATAGTGCTCGCTCACCTCTTTGACCTGCATGAGAGCATACTCCACATGGCTCGGGAAGACATTCACACCTCTGACTATGAACATGTCATCTGCTCTACCTGTAATTCTTTCAATTCTCGGATGCCATCTTCCACAATCGCATTTTTCAAGAATCATGCTTGTTATATCCCCGGTTCTCCATCTTATCATCGGCAGACCCTCTTTTCCAAGGACTGTAACCACGAGCTCTCCGCTCTCTCCCTCTCCAAGCTGTTCCCCTGTTTCAGGGTCTATTATCTCAATCAGGAAGATGTCAGCCCAGAAATGGATGCCTGCTTTCTCACTGCACTCGCTCACAACAGGACCGCTTATTTCAGAGGTGCCGTATATGTTTATTGCGTCAATTCCTGTTTTCTCCTCTATTCTTTTTCTTGTTTCTTCACTCCAGGGCTCTGCTCCAAAGAACCCCATTCTGAGCTCTGTATCATTTTTTATGTCAATTCCCATTTTCTGCGCATACTCTGTCAGATAAAGCATGTAGCTTGGTGTGCAGCAAAGCACAGTTGTGCCGAGGTCAAGCATGAGCTCAATCTGTCTCTGGGTGTTTCCTGATGAGGAAGGAACGACAGTTGCTCCAAGCCTTTCTCCAGCATAGTGAAATCCAAGACCACCTGTAAAGAGACCATAGCCGTATGCGTTCTGAATAACGTCCTCTTTCCTAACTCCAGCAGCATACATGGATCTTGCAAGGCTTTCAGACCAGAGCTCAAGATCTTCATAGGTGTAGCCCGTTACGGTTGGCTTTCCAGTGGTGCCGCTTGACGCATGCAGTCTGACAATCTGAGAGAGAGGGACGGCAAACATCCCGTATGGATAGGTGTCTCTCAGGTACTGCTTCTTGACAAAAGGCAGTTTTGCAACATCATCAACACTTTTTATATCATCCGGCTTCACTCCAGCCTGATCATAGAATTTTCTGTAGAATTCAGAGTTTCTGTAGGCGAAATCAACAATGTATCTCAGCTTTTTTGCCTGCAAATCTCTAATTTCCTCCGCTGAAAGCCTCTCAACCTGCGGATTCCAGTACAGAGTATCACCCCCAAAGATAACGTTTTTTCATGAGTATTACATAGTCAATGGTATAAATATCTTACTCTTTAAATTGTAAAATTTGAAAAGCTTTTTTCATTAAATCGTAAAACTCAGACGGAGATTTGAAAAACTCTCCACACAAAATCCATTTCATCAGGTAGATTTGAAAGATTCTGTTTCACGAGCTCAAGTCTTTTCTCAAGCTCCATTTTTGGGAAGAGGGCGTTGGACATTGCGGGAATGGAGTAAAAATCAAGAACAAACTCCCTCCCAACTCTAAACGTTAACTCCTGTGTAACTCCTCCAAGTTCCTCAATGGCTTTTTCAGCCCTCCTCCATGGAAACGGAAGGCTGTGCCTCAATCCAATTTCCTCAAGAACCTCATTTCCATTTTCATAGAGACCAACAAGATATGTCCCGCATACTGCTCCGTTCTCTCTGACAACCCTCATGGCATCTCTCAATGCGTTCTCTCCATCGGGAATTAAAAATATGACAGCATTGAAAACCGCAGCATCAAAGGAATTATTTTTGAAGGGGAGTCTGCTTCCATCTCCGATCAAGGCGTCATACAGCCTGGTTCTTGCAACCCTCACCATGTCAGATGATATGTCAACTCCAACAACTTTCGAATCTGGGAAAATCTCGCCAAGAATTCCTGTACCGCACCCAACATCCAGTATAAGCTCGGCACTCTCAATTCTTTTCCTCATTTCCAAGGCAAGCTTTGTAAAAAATCCGTATTTTCCTTCAAAGCTGTCATAACTGGGGGTGCTGATGTCAAAGTTTCTTTTTATGATTAGTTTTATCTTCTTCTCTTTTCCTCCTCCTGCAATTGCGGGAATGAGGATCAGCAAGTCATCATCTCTGACTTTTCTCGTCTCAAGCTCATCTTTTTTTAGAAGTTCACCATTGAGGGAGATGCTGTAAAAGCTCAGATCTGAGAGATCGCTTTCTGCCTGAGGATAAGCTTCAGCTATTTTCTCTATGGCTTCCCTTACCGAGATTTCTCTTCCAATGCTGATTTCAACTTCTTTTCCGATTTTTGAGGCAAGAGGCCCAACGAATCTGACAATCATCTTCTCAGCTTTCTTCCTGTTTTATTGCTTCAACGTACTTCTCAGATGAGAGCTTAATCTTTTCCCTGTTGTATTCCTCGGCAGTTATGTATCTGATAGCTCCAGTCGAGCAGAACTTCACGCATTCTGGGTCTCCATTGCAGAGATCGCACTTCAGAGGCTTCTTTGTTACCGGATCCAGAAAATTGACTCCAAAGGGACATGCTATTATGCATCTTCTGCATGCAATGCATTTCTCGTAGTCAACAATCTTGGCGTTTCTTTCATCAACATAGAAGGCCTCAACTCTGCATGAGTTCATGCATGGGGCATCCTCGCACTGCAGGCATACAAGAGGAAGCTCGAACCCCTCAAAAACGTCTCTAAGGACTCTAATCCTTGATCTCTCAGGATTTATCACACCAATATGCCTGAGTGAGCAGACTATCTCGCAGTCCCTGCACCCAGTACAAAGCTCCGGGAATACAGCAAGCATTCTTTCCTCCATGTTTTCACCCCCTTTTCGCATCAGCTGTTTTCTCAATCACAGGAAAGCTCACCTTCGGCTTTTCTATCCCAAGCCTTGCAAGAGTCTCTTCTGTTGGAATTCCATTTTCATCCCATCCGTGCTGTCTGTAGTACTCATCGAGCATCTTCTCGTATCTCTCTCTGTCAAGCTTTCTCCCCTTCATGAACGGCAGACCTCTCTTCGTCTCCTCTCTGAAGTATCTCTCAGGCGGGTAGTCATCCTTTCTGCTGAATCCATTAATAGTGTTGAACAGCCTCTCAATTGTGTAGTTTCTCTCTGCAATCTCCATAAGCTGCTGCTTTGTAAGCTCGATGCCGGTTGCATATTTTATAAGGGGGATGTAGTCCTCGAACTTTGGTGAGTTGGCAGAATTGAATACAGTCTGGAACTTGCATATTCCGAGGCTGTCAACAATGTTGTAAAGCAGTTCATGCCACCAGACCATTATGCCCTTTGTCTCGTATGCTGTGAAGTCGCTGATTATTTTGTGTCCGTATATGCTCTCAAGAACATCCTCCGGAAGCTGAAAGAGGTCAATTCCGGGTCTGCTTCTCAGATGATCTGCTCCCCTCGTTGATGTTGCAATACCCAAGGCAAAGCTCGGAATTCCTCTTTCATCTGTGAGCAGATTTGGATGGTTTTTGGTCTGATTGGCATAGTAAAGAGTCTCCTCCCCAAAATGCTCTGCTGCCTTTTTAAAGCCTTCAGCCAGAATGTTTCCTATTCCTTCTCTCTCAACAATCATCCTTGCCAACCCGAGGACGGCATCCTCATCCCCCCATTCCAGCTTGAGTCCAAATGTATCCTTGTCGGTTATGTATCCCCTCTGATATAGCTCGAAAGCCCAGGCAACTGTTGTTCCCATTGAAATTATGTCAACGCCCCACTTGTTGCACTCAGCATTCCCCTTTATCACAGATTCCCAGTCGTAAACTCCAACTCCAGTTCCAAAGGCTCCAGCAGCAGCATATTCAGGACCTTCAGTTGTCAGACCAGCGTTCTTTCCTTCCCTTATCTTCACCCTGTGTCTGCAGTGAACGCTGCACCCAATGCATGCCACCATCTTCATGCCATACTTCTCAAGATTCTCAGCTTCAAGCGGAGATCCCTCCTCTCCGGGTGTGTTGTACTGCCAGTTCATTGTTCCAATGAAGCCTGTTGTGTAGGAAACATCATAGAGCAAAGGAGTTCCAAGCCTTCCAAGGGTTTTTGCCCACTTAGTGCTTCTCGCCTTTTTATCAACTTCAAGAGCATATCTGAGCAGATTTTCGGGATCGTGAACCTCAACATCTACTGCTCCGCTTGCTGTTATCGCCTTCAGATTTTTCGAACCCATCACGGCTCCAAGCCCACTCCTTCCTCCGGCATTCTTGATGCCATTCATTACATTGGCAAAGACAACCCTGTTCTCTCCAGCCCTTCCTATGACCATTGATTCAGCTCTGTCGTCTTCTATTTCCTCTCTTATCGCCTTCTGCGTTTCATGGGTGTCCATTCCCCATAGATGCTCAGCTCCCCTTATCTCGATCTCTCCATCTTTTACAAGGATGTAAACGGGTCTTTTTGCCCTTCCCCTGACTATTATGTGGTCAAATCCCGCATATTTCAGTTGAGGAGCAAACGCTCCTCCCATGTTTGAATCCCCAACTCCCCCGGTTATGGGGCTTTTTGCAGATATCTGAGTTCTTCCAGCCCCCAATGCGGGAAAACCTGAAAGCAAACCTGAGCCAACTGCAAAAATGTTCTCCTCACCGAGAGGATCAGCATCTGGAGGAATGTTGTTGTAGAGGTAGTACCAGTTAAGCCCTCTCCCTCCGAGATGTCTCTTTCTCAGCTCCACTGGGATTTCCTCAATTACTGCTTTTTCTTTTGTCAGATCAACAAATGCGACCTTCCTTTTCAGAACCATCTTACCACCTTATGCGGGACCCTGTACTTTGGGCTGATCAGCATCGACCCATGATATTCTCCATTTACTACCGCAGTGAGGGCATTCAGCAATTTCCTGATTTCTTTCAACCTCAAACCTTTTTCTGCAGTTCAGACATCTTGTTGACAATGTCATAAATATCACCTCTGGTTTTTACTTTGTAAAATTAGATACTTAAATTTTTTTACACCATGAACATAAACGTTGCCGATCTGTTATGGGGTTTGGAGAATGATGGGGGATGTTGTGACACCTGAATCAGTGGAGAAGATAATGTAAAATTGACCGACGGTAGGCTGAGCAAAGAACACCGCATACCACTTAAATTTTCAGGTTTCAGATAGCTTTCCGGTCCTGTACCCCTCAAGATCCATGAGTACATTCTTGTATCCAAGCTTCCTCAGCTCCTCAACGATCCTGTCCGCTATTTCTATGCTGAACAGTTTCTCTCTCTCCTCCCTGCCAGCCTCGATGATTGCATGCTCTCCAAAATCTCTAACTCTGACCTGTTTTACCTTTGCAATGGCTATCACGAGGTTTTCCGCAGCGTCAATTCTCCTGAGCTTTTCCTCGTTGATCTCGATGCCAAATGGTATCCTTGAGGACAGGCAGGCCATTGATGGTTTGTCCGCAAACTCGTAGCCCATCTCTCCTGCGAGCCATCTTATCTCGTCTTTCGTGAAGCCAAACATTGCCCATGGAGAGTAGACGTTCTCAAACTCCGAAACAGCCCTGAATCCGGGCCTGTGCCCCCTGAGTTCATCCGCATTTGTTCCTTCAAACACTGCATGAATTCCTTCCAGTTCTGCAAATTCGGTTATTCTCGAAAGAAGCATTTTCTTGCAGAAGTAGCACCTGTTGGGCGGGTTTTTTCTGAAATTATCATCTTCAAGCTCGTTAAGATCGAGCAAAACGTGCTTCACCCCGATTTTCTCAGCAAACCTCCTTGCATCCTCAAGATCCCTTGAGGGAACTGTGGGGCTTGAGGCTGTTACAGCAACAACTCTTTCATTTCCAAGCACGTTTGCAGTTAAGGCTAAGAGGGTTGAGCTATCAACACCACCGCTGAATGCGATTGCCACACTTTCAAACTGGGATATGAATTCTTTAAGTCTCTCGATTTTATCCATCGCTATAACTTGCGCAGTAGATTTTTTAAGGTTTTAGCGTAAATCCAAATCATGAAATCTTACGCTGATGCCGGAGTTGACATCAAAAAGGAAGAGAAAGCAGTGAAAAGTCTTGTTTCAGGTCTGAAATTCGTCAGAAAAGGTACTGGACAGCCAATTCTCACAAATCACTATGCCAGTGTGATTGATGCTGGAGAGATCGGAATAGCCATAACCACTGATGGAGTTGGCACGAAAATAAAGGTGGCGGAGATAATGAACAACTTCAGAACGATAGGCATTGACTGTGTTGCCATGAATGTCAATGACCTTTACGCCATAAATGCCGAGCCAGTTGCACTGGTTGACTATATCGCCACAAATAGACCCGAGGAGAGAATAATGGCAGAAATTGGCGAGGGGCTTAACAGGGGATGTGAGATGGCAAACGTGACCCTTGTTGGAGGAGAAACTGCAACTCTCGATATTGTGAACGGATGGGATCTGTCAGGCACGGTTATAGGCTTCGTGGAGAAAGATGGAATCATCACGGGCAGTGCAGTAAAGCCGGGAGATGTTATCTTTGCCATTTCAAGCTCTGGAATCCACAGCAATGGATTAACACTGGCAAGAAAGCTGATTGAGGAGAATGGTCTTAGCTATCACGACAGGTTTGAAAACCATACAATAGGCGAGGAGTTGCTTGTTCCAACCAGAATATACTCAGAAGTGCTTGAAATCGCGAGAAAGTATGAGATCCACGGGATGGCACACATAACTGGAGGGGGATTGCTCAACCTGAAAAGGCTGAAGAAGATAAAGTTCGTAATAGACAACCCGTTGAAACCCAACAGGATATTCACATTCCTCCATGAGCTTGGTAACATAAGCGTGGACGAGATGTACAGAACGTTTAACATGGGAATGGGTTTCATGCTGATCGCTCACGAAAAAACGGCTGAAGAACTCAGAAAGAAGCTGGACGGAGATGTTGTTGGATATGTCGAAGAAGGAGAGGGTGTGTACCTGGAGGAAATGAGAGTTGACGTCTAAAATTTACTTTGTTTTTGTTTCGGCATTTGCCGGATACATTCTTGGAAGAACGGTCGAACTGGCTCAGTACCAGCAGATTTTTTCGTATATTATCTCAATTCTTGTTTTCACGACGATATTTCCCTCAATGCTTCTTTTCAGGTTTGAAAAGCTCAATATTTCGAAAAAACCACTCATCGCATCTCTCTTTCTGAATTTTGTTTTTTCACCAGTATATGCGTTTATTGTGCTGAAAGTTATTCAGAATGAGATAATGTCCCTTTCCCTTGCGTCTCTTCTGCTCATGCCTGTTCCAAGCATGAATGCAATGTATGTACTGATCTCAGGTGGTGCTCTTGAGCTTTCAGTTTCTCTGATGACCATAAACTTTCTTATGGGGGTCGCTCTGTATCCAGCTCTTCTCTCGATTTTAACAGGAATTCACGGTATTGAGATTAACATCTTTCAAATTGTGAGATCTCTTTTAGTGGTGATTGTTCTCCCTATAATCCTCGGACAGATAATTGGGAAGTTTACCACACCAAGCAGGGAAAAGATATCAAGGTTAACTGAAATCAGCCTTAACGCTCTTGTTTTTACCATATTTTTTTCTAAAGCCGAATTTGTACATCCATCAAGCTTTATTACTCAGATACCATACTCTGCGTCGTTTATTATCGGAGCAATTCTCCTCTCAGAACTTATTTCCAGAGCCGGTAAAATCAAAAAGGAAGAGCACCTTTCCTACGTGTTTGTTAGCGCTGGAAAGAACAACTCAACCGTTATTGCGATTGTCACCCTTTCGCTTTCGCCGATTTATGCAGTATATGTTATGTTCCACCAGTTTATCCAGATATTTCTTCTGCTTATGTATGCAAGAGTCAAGGCAGAAAAGATTATTTAATAAAGCCACGCTAATCAGCAAACATGAAAAGACTTGCTGTGAACAGATACAGATGCGGTTACTGCGGAGCATGCATAGCTGTTTGCAAATTCAACGCCAATGAACTTGTTGAAACCTATCTTGAAGTTTACCATGACAAATGCACGCTATGCATGGCGTGTGTGAAAACATGTCCAATGAACGCCTTAGAGGTGGTTGAATGATGGATTACGATGTCATTGTGGTTGGCGCTGGCCCGGGAGGGAGCATTGCAGCAAAAACATGTGCTGAAAAGGGACTTGATGTTCTTCTCATTGAAAAAAGACAGGAAATTGGTGTTCCAGTCAGATGTGCTGAGGGTGTTGGCAGAGAGGATTTTGAGGAGTTTGTCAAACCTGATGAAAGATGGATTGCAAGCGAAATTGAGAATGCAGAGCTTTGCTCCCCCTCAGAATACAAAATAAAACTTTCAGCAGATATGGCTGGAAATGAGGTTGGATATGTGCTTGAAAGAAAAATATTTGACAGATACTTGGCGAAGCTTGCAAGCAGGGCTGGGGCTGATGTGCTTACAAAAACCTCTGCAGTTTCAATGAAGAGGGAAAATGGATCGGTTAAACTTGGAATAAGAAGCATGGGTGAGTTTCAGGAGACGTCTGCCAGAATTGTAATAGGAGCAGATGGTGTTGAGAGCAGGGTTGCAAAATGGGCTGGAATAGATACAACTCTGAAGCTTAATGAGATTGAGAGCTGTGTTCAGTATCTGATGACAGACATAAATTTTGAGCCAACAACAACCTACTTCTGGGTTGGAAGAAAGTATGCTCCAGGAGGATACATATGGCTCTTCCCCAAAGGAGAGGATGCGGCAAATGTTGGCATAGGTGTGATGCCAAGCATGGCAGAAAAACCTGCAAAACAATATCTGGATGAATTCATAAAAGAGCACTTTCCTGAGGGAGAGATAGTCGAGGTTGTTGTTGGTGGCGTGCCTGTGAAAGGAGCAATTGAAACAGCAGTTGCAGACAATGTTATGCTTGTTGGGGATGCTGCAAGGCACACTGATCCAATAACAGGTGGGGGAATAATAAACGCAATGAGAGCAGGCTACCATGCCGGAATCACAGCTTCTGAGGCTGTTGAAGCCGGAAATTACTCGGCGAGATTTCTGAGGAAATACGATGAAAGATGGATGAATGATTTCGGTAAAACCTTGGTGAGAAACAGAAAATTGCAGGAAAAGATGCTGAAGCTTGATGACAGCACGTTTGACAAATTATTCAGGGGAATAGGGAGTATGCGGATAGAGGACATGAGTGTGAAAAGACTTGCACTTGAGCTGTTTAAAAGAGAGCCAAAGCTTCTGTGGGATCTCAGAGAGTTCCTTGTCTGAATTTATTCAGACTATTTTTCACCATCACGATATCTGGACAAATATTTTTGGGGATTTCAGGAAATTTGGAATTGTTTTTCGGGCTGATAGCATACTTATTGGTTTCTGTTCCGATAGTTATCTCATTTTTCCTTATTGTAACCCAAACCCTACCTCACCCAAGTTTTTGAATGTGTAAAACCCATAAAAACTGAAAAGTCCACCCATGCAAAAAGTCTGATCCCCCCCAGCTGAGATTGGATTCATATGCTCTCCTGATACTCGAAAAGGAATCTCGAAGCTTCTGAGAATTCTTTTGACTACTGCATCTCCCGGAGTTATCTCAAAAGCTCTTGGTGAGAAAAGAAAAGTTCCAGTAGATATCGCAATAAGAATGACAACAGCAAAACCAGCTTAGATCGTTTCTGAAGCGTAAGCCCTCTTTACCACCATCATTCCAGTATATAGATGAATGGAAGAAGGACAGTTGATGTTATATTCTTCACAGAACTTCCCCCTATGGTTTGCTTCTAAAGACAATCACATCTACAGGCTTCGTTCCATCAGGAGGGATTCTGCAAAACATATCAGCCTCCCAAAATGTTGAAAAGCTCTCCCCATCTGGTTCTTTTGATTTCAGCCAAACTCCTCTTTTCTCAGCTTCATTCAACAGTATTTTTGTCACCCATCCCTCATGCTGCGTTCACGGCAGTTTCTCCTATGCCTGTACTAAACCGGGCTCCATTTTTTGCAGAGAATGTTATACAACTTCGGTCTGAAATTCTGGACTGTGTCCCCTGAGATATACTCTTTCTGGATCAACAGAGATAATCTCAACTCTATTTGCCTCAGCCACACCAATTAAGGCTTTGTGAACTAAATTAGTTTACATCCATTTAACATATCAGCCGGATATACAGAGGTGTTATTTCCTCTTCTTTCTGAAAATCTTCTCTATCTCCAAATCCCAGCTTCTCCTCGCATGCTCCCTGCCAAGGCTCTTTCGATAATTTGCTTTCAGCTGGTTTTCTGCCATTTCTTCAAGAAGGGTATCGAGCTCTTCAGGTACTTCTTTTCCACAAACCTTTTTCCTGTTGGCAGAACTCACAGAAATTATTTTGGATGTATGGAAATAAAAATGTTCCTGATAAGGTGTTATTCTAACCCGCACCTTCCCCTAAGCTCAAATCCTTAAAATGTCTTTCTGCCTCACTTGATCTCTGTTCC